>NZ_LYSQ01000014.1:0-131340 GCF_001728955.1 Aeromonas sp. DNP9
CGGACAATAAAAAAGCCAGCTGATGCTGGCTTTTTTATTGTCCGTTATCTGCAAGTCGCGGGCGACTTATTCGTCGTGCTTGCACTCACCGGTAGCACAGTGACCGTAGAGGTAGAGGCTGTGGTTGGTGAGACGGATATTGAATTTCTTGGCGATCTCGCGCTGGCGCTGTTCGATCACTTCGTCGGAGAACTCGATCACCTTGCCGCAGTCAAGGCAAACCAGGTGGTCGTGGTGCTCCTGAGTGGCCAGCTCGAATACCGACTTGCCACCTTCGAAGTGGTGACGGGTAACGATACCGGCATCATCAAACTGGTTGAGAACGCGATAGACGGTAGCGAGACCAATCTCTTCACCCAGGTCGATCAGTCGTTTATAGAGATCTTCGGCGCTGGTGTGCTGGCAGTCCGGCTGTTGCAGGATTTCCAGGATTTTGACCCGGGGCAAGGTGATCTTGAGCCCGGCCTTTTTTAACGCTTGGTTGTTGTCTGCCATATTCTACTTATTCGCATTCTCGAAGGTGGGGTTATTCTGATGGACTGCCGCAGGAATGGCAACCTTGAACTCGCTTGGCCTGTCATTATAGGTCGTAGCCTCCCTAAAAATAAACCCAGCAATTCAAGGGGTTTAGCCATAAATGGCCGGTTGGATTGAAATAATCAATCGTGTCGTCCGACTTGCTGGCATGGCAGATGTTGATAAGATGTAACTTTCATATTCTGGTCGGATGAGATCCATGGATTGGCTTTTTGACAATGCGGCCTGGGTGCGCCGTGCACTCAACGCCTGGCCCCCTTTCTGGGGCGCCGGTATCAAAATAGAGACCCTGAGCGATGACTTTCGCTACTGCCGGGTTACCCTGAAATCCCGCTGGTGGAACAAGAATGCCAACCGCACCCAGTTTGGCGGCAGCATGTTTGCCATGACGGACCCCATCTATCCGCTGATGCTGATGGGCTACTTCAAGAATCGCTACTACGTCTGGGACAAGGCGGGCAGCATCAACTACATCAAGCCGGGCAAGGGCAAGCTGGTGGCCGAGTTCAACCTGACCGAGGGCAAGCTGGCCGAAATCGTGGCGGCGACTGAAGGTGGCAACAAGCACTTCCCCGAATTCGAGGTCACGGTACAGGACAAGAGCGGCGAGCTGGTGGCGCAGGTCAAGCGCACCCTCTATGTGCGGGCCAAACCGGAGCACAGAGGTGAATAACAGGGAAGAATAAAGGCAGGCATCGCAACAAGCAGATACAACAAGGGCCCCGTCGGGGCCCTTGTTGTCAGAGGTATGAGGGGAAGCGGATTACTCCAGCTCGCCCAGGCACATCTCTTCGTGCAGCTGCTTGCACCAGCCCTTGACGCGCTCGGCGGTCAGCTCCGGTTGGCGATCTTCATCGATACCCAGACCGACAAAGTGCTTGTCATCGACCAGTGCCTTGGAGGCTTCGAACTCGTAGCCGGCAGTCGGCCAGTGACCGATGATGATGGCGCCTTTGGCTTCGACGATGTCGCGCAGGGTGCCCATTGCGTCGAGGAAGTACTCGGAATAGTCTTCCTGATCACCGCAACCGAAGATGGCGACCAGCTTGTTGGTGAAGTCGATTTCGCCCAGATCGGGGAAGAAGTCGTCCCAGTCGGCCTGGGCTTCGCCGTAGTACCAAGTCGGGATGCCGAACATCAGCAGATCAAAGCTCTCGATGTCGGCCTTGCTGCTCTTGGCGATGTCACGGACTTCAATCAGGTTTTTGCCCAGCTCTTTCTGGATCATCTTGGCGACAGCTTCGGTGTTACCGGTATCGCTGCCAAAAAACAGACCTACACTTGCCATAGTGTTTAGTTACCCGTATTTGGTGTTAATGCTCAACGCTCAGACTGCAATGTCCACCGCAAAGGCGGACTCAATCTGTTGTTTCAGGATAGATTGGATCAGCTCGGCTCGGCTGATGTTCTGTTGTAACGCAAGTTGGTTCAGGCGCTCCAGCAACTCGGCCTCCACCTTTAACTCTACCCGCTTCAGCCCATTTTCCCGATCGCGCTTAAGCTGGTTACGCTTGTTGATCTTGAGCTGGGTCTCGCGGGGGAGTGGATTGGTCTTTGGCCTGCCGGGGCGCTTCTCATTTGCGAACAGATCCAGTGTTGTTCGATCAGTTTGCTGTTTGGCCATACATCACAGATGAAAATAAGTTAGCCGAGTCCTGAGCCTTCCCAGCCCAGTTCGATCAGCCCCTTGGCGACAAAACCCGCACAACCCAGAAACAGTACCAACCAGACGATAAAACGACCGAAACGGGGCACGTTGCCGCGCTTGAGCACGTCCTGAATGGCCAGGCCAATCAATATGAAAATGGCCACAAAGAATAACTTGAGGCCCAAACTTTCGATCAGGTCGATATGTTCACTTAGCATGGATTGCGCACACTCCTTATGACCGGCGCACTATATCACAAAGGATTTGAAACTGTTAACCGCCTGTCGACAGGAAATCCACAACCAATTTGTTGAACAGAGCCGGTTTTTCCGCATGCAGCCAGTGGCCGGTACCCGCGATGACACGCACCTTTGCCGCCGGGAATTGAGCCAGTGCCGTCTCGCTGTATTGGGGCTGCATATAGTCAGAATCCCCCCCTTTGATAAAGAGCACCGGCCCCTCGAAGCGATGCTCATCCTCTGGCCAGCCCATGATGTTGGCGTAGTTTTGCTCAAGAGCAGGCACATTGAAGCGCCAACCCCAGCCATGCTCGCCTCTGGCGAAGGATTTGAGCAGGAACTGGCGCACCCCGGCGAGCTCGATATGCTGCGCCAGCATGGCTTCCGCTTCACTGCGGCTTTGCGGCGGCGTGCGCAGTGTGGCGTTGAGTCCGGCGAACACATTCTGGTGGCGGGAGTGGGGATAGGCGACCGGCGCCATGTCGGCCACCACCAGCTTGGTCACCCGCTCTGGCGCCAGCTTGGCGACCTGCATCGCCACCTTGCCACCCATCGAGTGGCCAATCAGGGTCGCTTCGGCAATCTCCAGCCGATCCATCAGGGTCAGG
This sequence comes from Aeromonas sp. DNP9, assembly GCF_001728955.1. Lineage (NCBI taxonomy): Bacteria > Pseudomonadati > Pseudomonadota > Gammaproteobacteria > Aeromonadales > Aeromonadaceae > Aeromonas > Aeromonas sp. DNP9. The sequence continues at coordinate 3,033 of NZ_LYSQ01000014.1, forward strand.
ATATCGGCCGCTTGCGCCGGATAGCTCATCTCGCTGCTATGAAAGGAGGCACCGTGGTTGCGCAGATCGACGCTGATGACCCGGTACTGTTCGCAGAGGGCACGGGCCAGCAGTCCGAGGTTATCGAGGCTGCCAAACAGGCCGTGGATCAGAATGACCGCCGGGCCCTGACCCTGCTCCTTGAAGTTCAATATGCTGTTTTGTTGCAAAATGACACCTTGTCGGTCGTGGGTGCGTATCGCTGTTTTATTTAACGCACTGGAAAGAAAAGGATTTCGTCCAATGAATTGGGATTTTATGTGGTTTTTTTTCTAAAAAATCCCGTCCGGATCGGCTATCAGTGCGGCTGATCACACACTTGGGCCGCTATTATGCCGTATTCTCGATGAGATTCATGTACATCTGCCAGCCCCTTGCTTGGGCTGTCGGGTTTGCCTATGTATAATCGCCGCATCCGAATTTCGACGAGTCCAGCGCATCCCTATGAAAACCATCGAGCTTGATGACGATCTCTACTTCTATATCGCCAGCCAGACCCGGCACATTGGTGAGAGTGCCTCCGATATCCTGCGCCGTCTGCTGGAACAGCCTGCTCACCAAGGTGTGCCGGTTGCCGAGCCCGTTGCCGTCGCGCAGCCCAGTGCGGTAGCCACCCAACAAGGGCTGCAAGCCCTGCTCGATTCCGGTGAACTGCAAAAAGAAGAGAAGTCCATCAACCGCTTCATGCAGGTGCTCAGTACCCTCTACCGGGATAACCCGGAAGGCTTTACCCAGGCCACCGAAATCAAGGGGCGCAAGCGCGTCTATTTCTCGCAGGATCCCGAGGCTCTGCGTGCCAGTGGCAGCACCACCAAGCCCAAGCCGGTACCGGAGACCCCGTTCTGGGTGATCACCAACACCAACACCAGCCGCAAGCAGAATATGGTGGCCCAGCTGATGGCCAGCATGGGCTATGGCGAAGAGGTGATCGCGCAGGTGTGTGGCGCAATTTAACGATTCTTCAAGACTCAGGCCTTGCCCGGCAAGGCCGCCATTACGCAAGGAAAACGCCATGGCTCAGCATTCCCACGCCGGTCAACCGGCCCGTTTAAGCGACCTGACCAACATTCCCCGTCTGGTCAGCGCCTACTACCTCAACAAGCCGGACATGAGCCGCCCCGAGCAGCGGGTTGCCTTCGGTACCTCCGGCCACCGCGGCAGCGCTCTGCACAATGCCTTCACCGAATCCCACATCCTGGCGGTGACCCAGGCCCTGGTGGAGTATCGCCAGCAGGTCGGCATCACAGGCCCGCTGTTTGTCGGCATGGATACTCACGCCCTGTCCGAATCCGCTTTTGCCAGCGCCGTCGAAGTGCTGGCGGCCAACGGCGTTGAAACTCGCATTCAAGCCGGTATGGGCTTTACCCCGACCCCGGTCATCTCCCACGCCATCCTGCGCCATAACGCGGGCAAGCCTGCAGCGCGCGCTGACGGCGTGGTGATCACTCCGTCCCACAACCCGCCGGAAGATGGTGGCTTCAAGTACAACCCGCCCCATGGTGGCCCCGCCGAAGGGGAGATCACCAAGTGGGTGGAGGACCGTGCCAACGCCATTCTGGAAGCGGGTCTGGCCGGCGTGAAACGGATGCCGTTCGCCGAGGCGCTCAAGAGCCCGTTCGTGGTCGAGCACGACTATGTCACCCCCTATGTGGATGATCTGAAGAACGTGCTGGATATGGATGCCATCAAGAACGCGGGCATCAAGATCGGTGTCGATCCGCTGGGTGGCTCCGGCGTTGCCTACTGGGACGTCATCGCCAAGACCTACGGTCTGAATATCGAGGTGGTGAACTACAAGGTCGATCCGACCTTCTCCTTCATGACCCTGGATAAAGACGGCAAGATCCGGATGGACTGCTCCAGCCCGTTCGCCATGGCGAGCCTGATTGCCCTCAAGGACAAGTTCGACATCGCCCTTGGTAACGACCCTGACTACGACCGTCACGGCATCGTCACCAAGTCCGGCCTGATGAACCCGAACCACTATCTGGCGGTGGCGATCCAGTATCTGTTTACCCATCGCACTGGCTGGTCTGCCGATGCCGCCGTCGGTAAGACGTTGGTCTCCTCTTCCATGATCGATCGGGTTGCCGGCGAGATTGGCCGAACTCTGAAAGAGGTGCCGGTCGGCTTCAAGTGGTTCGTGGATGGCCTCTACAGCGGCGAGTTCGGCTTTGGTGGTGAAGAGAGTGCGGGCGCCTCCTTCCTGCGCAAAGATGGCACCGTCTGGACCACCGACAAGGATGGTTTCATTCTGGCGCTGCTGGCGGCGGAAATTCTGGCGGTGACTGGCAAGGATCCGCAAGCCCACTACGACGCACTGGAGGCCAAATTTGGCCGCTCCAGCTACCGCCGCATCGACGCCCCGGCCAACAGCGCCCAGAAAGCAGTGCTCTCCAAGCTGGATCCGGCACTGGTCGAAGCCTCAACGCTCGCCGGTGAACCCATCATCGCCAAGCTGACCAAGGCGCCGGGCAACGATGCCGCCATCGGCGGCCTCAAGGTGGTGACCGAAAACGGCTGGTTCGCGGCGCGCCCCTCCGGCACCGAGTCCATCTACAAGATTTACATGGAGAGCTTCAAGGGCGACGCGCACCTAGATCTGATCCAGCAGGAAGCCCAGCAGATCGTCTCCGCGGCACTGGCCAAGGCTGGCGTCTGATTTTCGGGCCAATCAGCCGTGAATAAATAAAGTATTTAGCTTAAAAAAAAGGAGCCGTTAAGGCTCCTTTTTTTATCTGCTGATCGCGGTTTGTCAGCGCGCTGCCTTCACCGCCAGGCCCAGCTGCCATACCGCCATCGCGTAGTGGGTGCTGTGGTTGTAGCGGGTGATGGTGTAGAAGTTGGGCAGACCGTACCAGTATTGGTAGCCGGTGCCGACATCGAGGCGCAGCAGGCTCGACTCGCTGTGGTTGCCGAGGGTGCTGGTTGGCGTCAGCCCTGCGCGGCGCAGGGTGGCGACCGGGTAGCGGGTCTGGAAGCCATGCTCATAGCCGGGCAGTTGGCCCTGACCGCGTACTGCAACCGGTTGACCTTTCTCCCAGCCGTGGGCCTTGAAGTAGTTGGCGACGCTGCCGATGGCATCCACCGGATCCCACAGGTTGGTGTGGCCGTTGCCGTCAAAGTCCACCGCATAGCGCTGGAAGCTGGAGGGCATAAACTGGCCGTAGCCCATGGCGCCCGCATAGGAGCCCTTGGGTTCGGTGGGATCCATTCCCTCATCGCGGGTCATCACCAGGAAGGCTTCCAGCTCGCTGGTGAAGAACTCGGCCCGGCGCGGGTAATCAAACGCCAGCGTGGCCAGTGCATCCAGAATGCGGGTCTTGCCCATCACCCGGCCCCAGCGGGTCTCGACCCCGATAATGCCGACGATGATCTCCGGCGGCACCCCGTAGATCTGCTCCGCCCGATTCAGCTCGCTTGCGTATTCACGCCAGAAGTTGACGCCGTTCTGTACGTTGTCGGGGGTGATGAACTTGGCGCGATAGCGGTTCCAGGCACCGGTCGGGCCGGTGGGCTTGGCGGTGGTCGGCGCCTGGGCATCCATCAGGCGAATGATCCAGTCGTAACGCTCTGCCTGTGCCAGCACCTGATGCAGCTGGGCGTTGTCAAAACCGTGCTTCTCGACCATTTTCTGGACGAACCGGTCCACGTTGGGGCGATTGGCGAAGTCCCCCTTGCTAACCCCTTGTGTATAAACGGGTTTGCTGGATGGCGCCTGATTGATAAAGGCGCTCGTGGGCTGGGGGACGACCACGGGTTTTGGCGCTGGGGCGCTGCTGCAGCCACCGAGCAGGGGGAATAATGACAGAGTGAGAAGAGAGGCAAGGCGACGCATAGGGTTCTCAAAGAGACTGATAAAAGTGCCGTCATGGTAAAACATTGTCATCCCCGTGCAAGTGTTCCGTGTGCCTTGTTTGCCGCCAATTCATCGTGCGATGGACTAGCCCTCCGGTGAGGGCTGTGCTGTTTAGCGCTGGGGGGGACGCAGGGTGTGGTAACCGCTCCAGAGCCGGGTCAGGGTGGTGATGGCGCAGAGCAGGGCAAAGCCGTAGGCGAGCGGGGCGAAAGCGGCTGGCCACAGGCACATCAGCACAAAGAGGGCGATGGTCTCGCTCCCCTCGGTGAGGCCACCCAGATAGTAGAGGGATTTGTGGTGGTAGACCGGATTGTCGATGCCCCGTTTGCCCGCCATGATGGCAAACGCCAGAAAGCTCGAGCCGGTGCCCATAAAGGCAAACAGCAGGGTGGCGGCGGGCAGCGCATTGGCGGGGGCGGCGAGGGCAAAGCCCAGCACCACGGCGGCGTAGAAAATAAAGTCCAGCGTGATGTCGAGAAAGCCGCCGCAGTCGGTGATGCCGGTTTCCCGCGCCACGGCGCCATCGAGCCCGTCCAGCAGCCGGTTGAGCAGGATGGTCGCGAGTGCCCACTGATAGCTGCCAAAGGCCAGCAGCGGCAGCGCCAGCATGCCGATGGCAAAGCCGGTGAGGCTCACCTGATTGGCACTGATCCCCGCACGGCAGAGCGGTTTGGCAAGCTGGGTGAGGGGGCTGCGGATCACGGGGATCAGATGGCGATCAAACAAGGTGAACACTCCTCGGTTAACAGTGGCATTCGGTGAGGTTGAGTATGGTGCCCGGCGCGTCTTCCGCATCGTGGGTCACCAGGATGGCGGGGATGGCCAGCGCCTTGATCTGCGCGAACACCAGTTCGCGAAAGGCGGCCCGCAGCGGCTTGTCGAGGCGGGAGAAGGGCTCGTCCAGTAGCAGGGCGTCGGGTTCGGCCAACAGCGCCCGCAGCAGACTGACCCGCGCCCGCTGACCCCCTGACAGCAAGTGCGGCAGCTTGTCAGCCTGATCCTCCAGCGCGACTTGTGCCAATGCGGTCAGTGCCTTTTCCCGCCGCGCACATTTTCCCTTGATGGTCGCTGGCATGCCGAACATCAGGTTCTCCGCCACCGTCAGATGGTCGAACAGCAGGTCATCCTGAAACAGCATGCCGATGCGCCTCGCTTGCGCAGGCAAGGTGTTGAGTGGTCGCTCGCCGAGTCTTATCTCCCCCTCCAGCCGGATCGGGCCGCCATCTGTCTGCGCGCCGGGCAGTACCCCCGCCAGCACCGCCAGCAGCGAGCTCTTGCCACAGCCGCTGGGCCCCATCAGGGTCAGCACCTCGCCCGGCGCCACCTGCAGGGCAGGGAGCGAAAGCAGCAGATTTTCATCAAGGTAAAGTCGAAGAAGCGTGGTGCTCAGCATATGGTTGTTTCCATCATCAGAGTTCATCGTTGGCAGCTCCCCTTGAGCGCCGGATTGAGCCGCGTCGGCAGCCAGAGTGCCAGCAGATAGATAACGAGCGGCAGCAGCAGTTGCAGCAGGCCGTAGAGCCCCGCCAGCCTCCGGTTTAGGCCGCTGCCGATGGCTACCGCTTCGGTGGTGATGGTGACCACTCTGCCAGCACCAAAGAGCAGGGTCGGCAGATATTGGGCCAAACTCACCGCCGCCCCGACGCTGAAGGCAAATAGCAGCGGGCGCGCCAGCAGCGGCGCTTTCACCTGCCACCAGGCTCGCCATGGCGTTGCCCCCAGCAGCAGCGCGCTCTGGGTGATCCGTGGATCGAACTGGCGATAGGGGCCGTGCAAACACAAATAGACATAGGGAAAGACAAACAGCAGCTGGCTCCAGAGCACCCAGCCCCAGCCAATGCCGCTGCTTATCGAACCATGTGCAAGCCAGTCCACCCCGAGCCGGATACCAAACAGCAGGCTCGCCTGCGGCAGCAACAGCGGCAGGCAGATAAGCCAGAGCGGCCAGGGGCGGCGCCCGGCTTGCGCCTCCAGACTGCACACCGCCATCACCAGTGCCAGCAAGCCGCTCGCCAGCGCCAGCAGTGCACTGGTTGCCAGCAGCGGCAGCAGGGTTGGTAGCAGATCCAGCCAGTAGTGGCAGCTCCACTGGATGGGCCAGAGGGCGGGAAAGGGCCAACGGCGCGCCAGTGACCAGAGCAGCAGGGCCGCCAGCACCGCCAGATTGAGGGTGATCAGAGTGAAGGCAAAGCCCGCTGCGAGCCGGTTGGCAAAGAAGTGGCGCGCCGCCCGTTTGCCATCGAGCCAGCAGCCTTTGCCCACCTCTTGATGAAGCCACTCCAGTAATCTGAGCATGGCAATGAGCAGCGCCGTGATGGCGAGCAGCAGCAGGGCGCCACTGGCGGTGGCGCCGCGCCAGAGCAGATCCGGATCCTGATACCAGAGCCACAACCGCACCGCTAGCGGGGCGGGGGCATCGGGCCCTAGCAGCTGGGCGAGATCCACCACCGCCACTCCGTAGGCCGCCACCGCATAGATGGGCAGGCGCAGGGCAGGCCACAGCGCTGGCAGCAGCAGGCGCCACCAGATCTGGGGGGCGCTGAAACCGAGGCTCGCCCCCAGCCACTGCTGGCGTGCCAGTTGGATGGGTTGTTGCGCAGCCATCGCCATCAGCAGCAGAAAGGGGGTCTCCTTGAAAACGAGCAGTGCAATCAGCCCGAGCCCTAGAGAGTCGCGAATGGTTTGCCAGTCGGGGGGGAGAGCAAAACCCGTTAGAGCTGGCGAGAGGAGCCGCAGCAGCCAGCCGGAGGGGGCGAGCAGAAAGGCAAAGCCGATGGCAAAGGCGACGTGGGGCATGGCCAGCATGGGCGAGAGCAGACGACGGAGCAGCCCGAAAGCCCGGCTGTCGCTGTGGGCCAGCAGCAGGGCGGTCATCAGCAGGCTGCCGAGGGTGGAGGCGGCGCCAATCCACAGGCTCAGCGCAGCGGAGTGCCATAGGCCAGGCTGGGCCAGGAGCAAGGCGAGATGAGAGGCGGTCATCCCCTCCGCCAGCAGTTGCCACAGCCCCGCCAGCAGAGGGATGACGAAGATCGCCAGATAAATGACCGCCATCCCCGTACTCATACTGGGATGGCGTGTCAACCGGCGCCATGGTCGGGAGAGGGCAAGTTGGTGATCAGCAACACTCATCAGTGGCCGTAACGCTCGGCCCAGGCCGCTTCCAGTTTGAGCTGCCAGCTGGGGTGAGGCTCGGCTACCGATTTGAAGCGCAGTGCCGGTTGCCCTTTGGCGGGATCAGGCAGCGCATCGGCCCGCAGCACGCTGGGATCACCCCAGAAGGCCGGATTGGCTTTTCGCGCCTGCGCCGCCGGGCTCAGCAGGAAGTTGGCCACCACCTTGGCACCCGCACGGGCACTGGCGTTGAAGGGGATGGCGAGAAAATGGCTGTTGGTGAGCGCCCCTTTTTTCATGGCGACCGCTTCCACTGTGGGGGGCAGGGCGCCAATCTGGGCGGCGCTCTGCGCCTCCTGCGGGTTGAAGCTGATGGCCATGGCCAGTTCGCCATCATCGAGTAGCTGGCGGGTTTCGGCGGCGCTGGTGGGGAACAGTTTGCCCTTGCGCCAGAGTGCCGGATGCAGCTCATCGAGCCAGGCCCAGAGCGGGGCGGTGAGTTGGGCAAAATCGCTCTCGGTCGCCTCCCGATAGAGGGGGGCGGGGTTTGGCGTCAACTCCAGCAGGATCTGCTTGAGAAAGCTGGAGCCATGGAATTGGGGCGGCTTGGGATAGGTGAAACGGCCGGGATGGGCCTTGGCCCACGCCAGCAGGGCTGCTGCCGAGGTGGGCGGGCTGGCGACCTCTTCGGTATCGACCATCAGGTTGAGCTGGCCGATTCCCCATGGGGCTTCCAGCCCTTCCACCGGCAGGGTGAAGTCCTCACTTACCGGCAGGCTGCTGTCGACCAGCGCCATGTTGGGTAGCTCGGCGGTAAAGGGAGCGCCAAGCAGCCCCTGCTCCTTGAGCGCCTTGAAGTTCTCGCCATTGACCCAGAGCAGATCGATGGGGCCACCCGCTTGCTTGCCTGCCTGCTTGTTGGCCAGCAGTTGGCTGACGCTCTGGGCGATGTCATCCACCTTCACCTGTACCAGCTTGACCTGATAGTCGCGCGCCAGCTCCTGCCCGGCCCACATCAGATAGGCGTTGATCTCCGGGCTGCCGCCCCAGGCGTTGAAGTAGACGGTCTGTCCCTTCGCCTCCTCAAGGGTCTGTTGCCAGTCACCGTCTGGATTGGCCGCCAACTGCGAGCCGCTGGCCAGCAGTGGCAGGGCGCACAGCAGGGCGTTTAGCCGCTGTTTGAGCCAAGAGTTGCGGTGCGAGTTGAGGTGTGAGCCGAGCAGTGAGAATGGCTTGAGCATAAACGTTTCTCTGGTTGTCAGGCGCCACGGCGCCAGCGGTGATAACGGGCCAGCAACGCCAGTACCCGGGTGGGCTGGTGGGCCCGTTTCCATTCACCCGCCACATATTTGTTCCCCTCCATCAGGGTGGGATAGGCGTGAATGGTGCCGAGGATCTTGCCCAGGCCGAGGCGGTGACGCATGGCGAGCACGAACTCGGCAATCCGCTCACCGGCGTGAGTGCCCACTATGGTGGCGCCAAGGATAGTATCCTTGCCCGGGACGGTCAGCACCTCGACAAAACCGTGGCGCTCCCCATCGGCAATGGCTCTGTCCAGCTCGGCCAGCTCGAAGCGGGTCGCCTCGAAGGGAATCCCCTGCGCTTCGGCCTCCTTGCGATTGAGGCCGACCCGGGCAATCTCCGGCGTGGTGTAGGTGGCCGCCGGAATGACCCGATAGTCGGCCCGAAAGCGCTTGAACTGGCCAAACAGGGCATTGGCCGCCGCATACCAGGCCTGATGGGCGGCGAAGTGGGTGAACTGGTAAGGGCCCGCTACGTCTCCTACCGCCAGTATGCTGGGGAAGTTGGTGGCAAGGAAGCCATCGACCGCTATGGTGCCGCGGGGGGCAAGCTCGACTCCCAACGCTTCGAGCCCGAAGCCGCTTACATTGGCGGTCCGACCCAGTGCCAGCAGCAGTTGATCACCTTCCACCACCTGTGTCTCATCGCCACGGCGCAGTTGCAGCCGGATGGGGAGATCCCCATCGGCTGCGGGCAGATAGTCGGCTCGTTCGGCGCGCCAGCCGGTGAGTAGCTGCACGCCATCTCGGCTCATTTGCCCGGCAAGGGCGTCGGCTACCTCACTATCTTCGCGGGGCAGCAGTTGCTCCGAGAGTTCCACCAAGGTCACGGGAATGCCGAGCAGGGCGAAGCTCTGGGCCAGCTCGCTGCCGATGGGGCCGCCGCCCAGCACCAGCAGGCGGCGCGGCGGGGTGCGCAGCTGCCAGAGGCTATCCGAGGTGAGGTAAGGCACCTGATCCAGCCCCGGCAGCTTGGGCACCAGCGGCCGGGCGCCGGTGGCGATAACGATATGGCGGCTGGCGAGGCGCTGGCCGTTCACCTCCACCTCCCAGGGAGAGACCAGCCGCGCCTCTCCTTCAATGCACTCCACTCCAAGCCCCTGATAGCGTTCGATGGAGTCGTGTGGCTCGACCTCCTTGATTACCTTAGCCACCCGCTCCATCACGGCGGCAAAATCGGCGCGGGAGTGGCTTGGGCTAAAGCCCAGCTCGTCGGCTTTACGCTGCTCTGCGGCAAAGCGGGCGCTTCGGATCAGTGCCTTGGAGGGAACACAGCCGCTGTTGAGGCAATCGCCCCCCATCTTGTGTTTCTCGATGAGCGCCACCTTGGCCTTCACCGCCGCGGCGATATAGCTGGTGACCAGCCCACCTGCACCGGCACCGATCACCAGCAGGTTGTAGTCGTAGCGAGCGGGTTTGCGGTAGGGGGCGAGCAGGCGCCGCTGCGCAAGGTATGCGGTTAATTTCTTGACCAGCCAGGGCATCAGCCCCAGCAGGGTCAACGCGACCATCAGGCCGGGGGAGAGGATATTGCCGGTGCTGGTTAACTGGCCAAGCTCGCTGCCCGCCAGTACATAGACGAAGGTGCCGGGCAGCATGCCAAGCTGGCTGACCCAGTAGTAGGTGCTGACTCTGATGGGGGTGAGCCCCATCAGCAGATTGACCAGAAAGAAGGGGAAGATGGGGATGAGGCGCAGGCTGAGCAGATAGAAGGCTCCCTCCTTCGCCATGCCGGACTGAAAGGTGGCCAGCTTGTCGCCAAAGCGGGCGGTGACCCAGTCGCGCAGCAGAAAGCGGGCGCTGAGAAAGGCCAGGGTTGCGCCTATGGTGCTGGCAAAGGAGACCAGCAGCAGCCCCCAGGCGACGCCGAACACCGCGCTGCCACCCAGGGTGAGCAGGCTGGCTCCGGGCAGGGAGAGGGCGGTGCTTAGCACATAGATAAGCACGAACAGCAGGCTGGCCGAGACAAAGTGGCTGTCGACCCATTGCGCCACTGCCGCCTGCTGGGCCTGCAAGGCGTCCAGAGTGAGGTAACGACCGAGATCGAGGGCAAAAAAGGTGCCGATAAGGCCCCCCATCACCAGTGCAAGCAGCAGGCGGGTCCGGTTCATCAGGCGTCCTTGCTGTCTGGCTGTGCGGGGCGTTCCGGCTGCACCGGCAGCTGACAGAAGCCCTGCGGCGCGATATCGAGGGCGGCGTTGAACTTGGCCGACATGTTCTGGAAGGCGATAAGGCCGGTCAGTTCCACCATGGCGTCGTCATCGAACCAGGGTTTGAGGCGGGCCGCCTGCTCATCGCTCACCCCATCCAGCCCGGTCATCGCCTCGGTATAGTCGAGCACAGCTTTTTCCCGCTCGTCAAACAAGGGGCTTTCGCGCCAGTTGGCTAGCGCCTCCACCTTCTCGCTGGAGCCGGCTCTCTTTACCAGGGTCATGGCGTTGATGTCGACACAAAAACGACACCAGTTGAGCTGGGAGACCCGCACCGTCACCAGCGAGCGCAGCACGGGATCGATGGGGGAGCGCTTGCGGTTGATGACGCCGTAGAGGGTGGCGACGGCGGCAAAGAGGCGCGGCGAGCGGCCCCAGCATTTGCCCGGAATAAGCACCTGACCATAGTTGCGCTTTTGCAGCCAGAAAAAGGGACGGATAAACCAGGCATATTCCCGGTCGGGTTTGACCTCAACGCGCATCAGTTACCTTCTTGTTGTTTCACACTTACGGTTTCAAATTGGGTTTGTAGGCCTGACCGAGGCGCTCGTTCAGGCGGGTCAGGAAATCCTCGATCCGCGCTCGGTTGGTGCCCAGATCGCTTTGCCCCTGACGGGAGGCTGATCGCATATCGATGCGGGTCTCTTTGGGGCCAGCAAAGACCCGCAGCGCCACATCATCCTGAAAGCCGAACCAGCCGGTGGTGACCACTGCATCCAGACCATCCTGGCTCGGTCGTACCTGCCAGCCCAGCTCCTGCATCAGTTCGCTGGCTTCAATCACTACCTCGGCAGGAGAAGCCCTGGTAAAGAGAGGACCGGGTTTTGCCTCAACTGCTTTCAGCGGTGCGCTATTTATTGGCAGATCCTGCGCCGTTCTCAGCTCTGCCGCCCAGCGCAGTTGGGGGGGATTGTAGGGATCTGTGCTCACATCGTTGATCAGCGGCATGCGCAGCGCCTGTGCCACAAATGTCAGGGGCAGCAGTAGCGGCAAGGCGCCAAGGCCGCTGGCGTAGCGGTTGCGGCTCCAGGGCAGGCGTACCAGCAAGATCAGGGAGACAAGAGCTCCGATGAGACAGATCGCAAAACCGATCCACCATGGCCAGAGATGAAAGCGGCTGCCGAGTGCGCCAGCGAGCGGGAGTAACCAGGCCAGCAGGGGCCACAAGCAAGAGCGGGGCATAGCACGGGATCCATCGTCGAATGTGGACAATGTCGAGAAGGATAAACTTAATTGCCTGATAACGTTAGTAAATTGATGAGAGTTTGGCGTGGTTTTGGTCAGTTTTGCGAGGGGGGGATGCAGAGGTCGGTGAAGCCCGCCTGATGGGAGCTTCACCGAGAAAATGGTCAGTTGCGATGACTTAGTTGCGATAGAGCACTTTGATCAGATGAAAGCCGAACTTGGTGCGCACCGGTCCCAGCACCTTGAGCAGTTCGCCCTTGAAGACGGCATCGTCGAAGGGCTTGACCATATCCCCTTTATTGAACTCCCCCAGATCGCCGCTGCGTTTTGCAGAAGCGCAGGTAGAGAAGCGCTTGGCCATCTGGCCGAAGTCGGCTCCCTTCTCAATCTTCTCCTTGATCTCCAGACACTGTTTTTCGGTCTTGACCAGAATGTGCTGGGCACAGGCTTTTTTCATCGGGGCGCTCCTGGGAGTGATGGCGAAGGTTGTTAACGCCAAGGGTGGTAGCAAATGGGGGCGCAAGAGTACCCCAATTTGCCACCGGCGTCAGCCATCACAGCCCGCCATTTACCGGCGTTCGTCAGCCCTGTTACTGGCGAGCGCGGGTGGCCAGCACGGCGCGGGGACGCGCTTGCCAGATGATCTCCAGCCCGAGCAGGGCGTAGAGGCTCCAGATGGCCAGCGGATTGAGCCATTCGCCCCCCAGTTGCAGGGTCATCAGGGCGCAACCTGCCAGCAGCAAGGTGATCCCCGGCAGCCGCCAGTGGGCGGGCAGGGGGGCCAGCAGCGCCATCGCCAGCAAAATGCCGAGGCCAAACGGCAGGTTCAGGGCGGTAAAGGCCAGTGCCTGTTGGCCACTCATGCCGGTCAGCAGGGCCAGCAGGGCACTGCAACAGGCGAGAAAGGTGATGAACTCAAGACGATCGGCAATATAGTCAGCCATCTGTTCGCTACGTGCATGCATGATGTGTCTCCTTCAGTTGATGGTTCAAGTGTGAGGGAGGGGCGCTTGCAAAGGCAGCGGGATAATTCGATTGCGCTGAACGAGCAATTCTTAATCACCCGCAACGGCGGGCTTTGGTGTGTGCCGGGCCTGTTAAACGGTGAGGGTGGGGTGATGCCGACAAACTCTGTCGTGGTGGGTTTCTGGTTGCAAAGAGAGGAGGAGAGGTGACAAATGGTGCCTGATGGTGGGGTGAGCCTTATTCAGGGCGGGTCAATTCGCTTCCATCGGGAAAGCGGGCGGCGTCATTGTCACCAAAATGTGTGATTTGTGGTCAACCTCTTAAAAGATATGGCGAATTTGCCAATGGCGCCGCGCTGTCGCTGGCCGATGCCTATGTTAGGATAAGGTTCGCCATTTTTCTGGCGCGCATTTTTGTGTCACGGCCATGCACTGCATGGCGTGCTGCGCCGCATTCGGGGTTGGCCCGAAAGGGCGATGGTTTCCTTCACCACAGATTCAGGAATATTGACCTTTGACAGGATGCATTTCATCCCTGCTGGCAGGGCGTTCACTGTCCGGCCTTGCCTTTCGCCGCGGCCTGCGGGTTCTGGGGGGGGGCCTGTTGCTGTCGCTGCTGGCTTCGCCCGCGTTTGCCGCCAAGCTCACCTATCAGGTCAAGGGGTTGAAAGGGGAGAACAAGGATAACGTCGAAGCCTACCTCAATGCCCTGCCGATCTATCAGGAGCGGCAATACCGCCCGGCCCGCGCCAAAATCACCGAGAGCGTGCAAAAGGCGCTGCAGGTTTATGGCTACTACCAGCCGAAAATCACCCTGAGTCGCGACAAGAAAACCCCGTCCAAAGTGGTGATTGAGGTGGACAAGGGGGAGCCGGTCATCGTCTCCCGCCTCGATATTCTGCTGGAGGGGGATGCGGGCAGCGACGAGCTCTACAGCGCCCTGCTGGACAAGTTGCCCCTCAAAGAGGGAGAGCCCCTCAACCACGCCAAATATGAATCCATCAAGGCCGATCTCGGCAGCCTCGGGCTGGCCCGCGGTTACTTTGATGCCAAGCTGAGCAAGAGTCAGGTCAAGGTGTTCCCGGACAAGGGGACGGCAGAGATCTTTATTCTGTTCGAATCGGGCCATCGCTACCGTTTTGGCGAGATCCGCTACGATGCCACTCCCGAAGCGCTTCACCTTATTCGCCCGCTTATCAACATCAAGAGCGGCGATCCCTATCTCGCCATCCGTCTGGCCGAGATGTCGCAGGATGTCTCCTCCACCAAGCTGTTCCGTCAGGTCGATATCAAGCCGGTATTGAGCGAGGCGAGCAACTATCGGGTGCCCATCGCGGTGACGCTGGATAACCGGGTCGATCACGAAATCGAGACCGGTATCGGTTACGCCACCGACGTAGGCCCGCGGATGAGTGCTACCTGGGAGAAGCCCTGGGTCAACCGCTATGGTCATCGTCTGTTTGCCACCGCCAAGGTGTCGGCGCCGGAGGCAGAGCTCAGCTTCGACTATCAGATCCCGGTGGGCAACCCGCTGCGGGACTACTACTCCATCCAGACCGGCTACCAGTACAAGGACAACAACGATACCCGCTCCGATCTCACTACCATCGGTGTACACCGCTGGACGCGGCGGCCGGAGAGCTGGGATCGGGACGTCTTTATCCGGCTGGAGAACGAAATCTATACCCAGGGCGCCGACGAGGGGAACAGCTTGCTGCTGATCCCCGGGGTCTCCTGGTCTCGGTTGCGGGTGCGCGGCACCCTGGTGCCCGATTGGGGGGATCGCCAGCAGCTGACGCTGGAGTTCTCCGACCCCAGATGGGGTTCCGACATCAGCTTTATGCGGGTGTGGGGGCGCAGCAAGTGGCTGCGAACTCTTGGCGATAACCACAGATTCCTGATGCGGGCAGAGCAGGGGGCCATCATAGGTGACAGCTTCTCGCTGGTGCCACCGTCCTTGCGCTTCTTTACCGGTGGCGATCAGACGGTGCGCGGCTTTGGTTACGAGAGCATCTCCCCCACCGGGCCGGATGGCAAGCTGACTGGTGGCCGCTACACCAGCGTGGCCAGTCTGGAATACAACTACCGCTTCAGCGAGAAGTGGCTGGGGGCCATGTTTGTGGATGGCGGCACCTCCACCACCGATTACAGCGAACCCTGGAAAATAGGTACCGGCGTCGGTGTGCGCTGGGTCACCCCCATCGGTCAGGTCAGGCTGGATCTGGCGGTCGGGGTATCGGAGGAGGACAAGCCCTTGCGGCTGCATTTCGCATTGGGGCCTGAATTATGATGTTGTCTAAACGCTTTTTTCTTTGGCCGCTGCGGCTGTATCTTGCGCGGGGGTCTGCATTGTGATCTGGCTAAAACGTATTTTTCTCTGGCTGATGGGGCTGGTGTTCCTGCTGCTCATCGGCGTCAGCCTGCTGGGCTTTACCCATCAGGGCAACAAGTGGTTGTGGCAACAGGCCAAGGGAGCGCTGCCTTCTCTCAAGGGGGAGCTGGTGGCCGGTCAGCTTGGCTATGGCTGGACCCTGGAAGGGGTCGGCTGGCAGGATGAGCTGGTGGATGTGACGGTGGATCGCGCCGTGCTCGACTGGGATCTGGGCAAGTTGCTGCAGGGCAAGCTCTGGATAAAATCCCTGGCGGTGACTCATCCGGTGGTCAAGGTAGCCAATTCCGAGCCTGCTCCGGAAGAGCCTTCCGAACCCTTTGTCTGGCGCCCGCTGCCACTCAAGATCCAGGTCGACAGCCTCAAGGTGGCCGATCTCGATCTGGCGGTGCCCGGTGTGGCTGTGACCCTGGGGTCCCTCGATATCGGCGCCACCCTCAACCGCAAGGGGCTGATTGTACGCGGCCCGGTGCTCGATAACCTGACGGTGACGCTGGATGACGCGGCACCCGCCAGCGCAGCCAAATCTGCCAAGCAGCCGGCCGCTAACGAGAAGCAAGCCGGTGCTGCGGTGGCGCGCAACGACAAGGCCAGCGCCAAGACCCCCAAACAGGGCAACGGGGCGCCAGCTGCAAATACGGCAAAGGCAGCCCCCATTCTCCTGCCCGCCATTCATCTTCCTTTCCCCATCCAGCTGGAAGGGGTCAGCGCGACCCGGGTGCAATATAAGCAGGGCGAGCTGATTGAAGGGCTCGACAAGTTGCTGCTGTCGGCCACTGCTGCCGACGATCGCATCGAGGTGCGCGAGCTCTCGCTGCGCCACGCCATGGCCGATCTGGCGCTCAAGGGCCATATCCAGCTCAGTGACGACTACCCGCTGGCGGTGACCCTGGATGCCAAGGCCCGCAAGGGGCTGCTGGATGGCGAGCTGCAGGGTGAGCAGGCCACGTTGGCGCTGAGCGGCTCGGTCGGCAAGCTGGGGCTGGCGTTGTCGGCCAAGGGGCCGATCGCCGCCAATCTCAAGGGCTCTCTGGCCTCGCTCGACCCGGATCTCCCTTTTGATTTGGCCCTCGACTGGAAGAGCCTCGGCTGGCCGTTGCACAAGCCTGCCAAAGATGAGCCGAGCTATCGGCTGGACAAAGGGAGCCTGACTGCCAAGGGCAAGCTCTCCGGCTATCAGTTTGCCCTCAATACCTCCGGCAAGGGAACCGATGTCCCCCCCTTCAAGCTCGCGCTGGACGGCAAGGGGGATCTGGAGCGGCTCAGCAAGATCGCTTTGCAGCTCAACGCTCTCAAGGGGGAGCTGAAGCTCGATGGCAAGCTGGCCTGGAACAAGGGGATCGAGTGGCAGGGAACCACCCTGTTCAAGGGGATCAATCCGGCCGAGCTGCTGCCTGAGCTGAAAGGGACGCTGGCCGGTGAGCTGGAGAGCCGTTTCGTGATGAACGAAGCGGGCCACTGGGAGCTGAAACTGCCCAAGCTCAAGGTGGATGGCAAACTCAACCAGTACCCGCTGGCCCTCAAGGGGGAGCTTAGCGGTAACGACAAGATGGAGTGGCTGATCCCGGCGCTCTCGCTGCAAAGTGGCCCCAACCAGTTGCAGGCCAAGGGCAGTATCAGCAGCGCCCAGTGGAGGCTCGATGCCAACCTGCAGGCTCCCCAGCTGGGGGGCATCTATCCCGGCCTGAAAGGGGATATCAAGGGACAGGTGAAGGTCAGTGGCAATCAGCAGACGCCAAAAATCGATGCGGATCTCGCTTCCGAGCGGCTCTACTATGCCGGCACCGACCTGAAGGGTATTAGCCTCAAGGGCAATGCGGTGATCGGCGCCAAACCGGCCGGTGAGCTCGCGTTGTTGGTGGCGCAGCTGAAACAGGGGGAAACCAAGCTCAGCCAGCTTGCCCTGAACCTCAGCGGCGATATCAGTCAGCATCTGTTGACCCTGACCATGAAGGGGGACCCTGTTGCGGCCAACCTCAAACTGGGTGGCGGCGTACGCGGGGATCACTGGCGCGGGGCGCTCTCCGAGTTGCAGCTGAAAACCCCGCTGCGCCGTTGGGACTTGAGTTCTCCGTGGGCGCTGGATCTCGATCTGCCGCGTCAGCGGCTGGCGATGGGGGATCTCTGTCTCGGCTCCCAGGGTGCCAGCCTCTGCGTCAAGGGGAGTCAGGTCTCCGCTGCCCAGGGCACTCTGGAGTTTGCCCTGAGCGAGTTTGATCTCAAGCGGCTGCGCCCCTGGTTGCCAGACAACTTCCGCTGGCAGGCGATGCTCTCGGCCGATGGCCGCGCCAGCTGGCGCGGCAATCAGCCTACCCTGCATGCGGTGGTGCGCACCACGCCGGGCACTTTTGTGGCCGATGGCCTCAAGACCGACTATCAGCAGCTGGCTCTGGCCCTGGATTTCGAGCGGCAGCAGGCGGCCATTCGCCTCGATTTTGCCTCCAAACAGATCGGCAATATCGATACCGATCTGCTGATCAGGGAGCCCGCCGGTCGCGGTCTGCTCGGTGGTCAGCTCAAGTTTGACGATCTCAAGCTCAATACCTTTGCGCCACTGATCCCTGAGGTGCGCTCCCTGCAAGGGATCATCTCCGCCGATGCCCGCTTCGACGGCACCCTGGCGGCGCCCCTGTTGTTTGGCCAGCTCAACCTGCGTGACGGTGAAGTGCAGACCCACTCTGACATGGTGACCCTGACCAAGCTGGTGACCCGCCTCAAGATTGAAGGCAATCGGGCCGAGCTGGATGGTTCCATGCTGGTGGGCAAGGGGCCGCTGGCGTTGGGCGGCTGGCTCAGCTGGGCCAAGATGCCGGTCAGCGGCAGCCTCACCATTCAGGGCAAGGATCTGGAGGCGCAATATCCGGGCATGGGCCGGGTCAGAGTCTCGCCCGATATCGCGGTGTCGCTGGGGGAGGAGACCCGCATTACCGGTCAGGTGGATATTCCCTGGGCGCGCATTCTGGTCAAGAGCTTGCCGGATTCGGCGGTGGCGGTCTCAGACGATGTGACCGTGGTCTATGACGATCTGCCCCCGGCTCCCAAGCAGGCAAGTCTGCCGCTGGCGATGAAGGTGGCGATCCGCCTTGGCAACGATGTGAAGCTCGATGCCATGGGGCTGAAGACCGATGTCTCCGGTGGCCTCAATATCCGTCAGGATCCCGAGAAGCCGCTGGCTGGCAATGGCCAGCTGGTGCTGACCAACGGCCGCTTCAAGGCCTATGGTCAGAACCTCATCATCAAGGAGGGGCGGATCCTCTTCTCCGGTCCGCTGGATCGGCCCTTCCTCAACATCGAGGCTAACCGGGATCCCGATACCATCGAGGGTCAGGTGACGGTCGGGGTGCGGGTGACTGGCCCTGCCAGCAAGCCTGAAATCACGGTCTACTCCGAACCGCAGATGGCGCAGTCGGAACAGCTCTCCTATCTGCTGCGTGGCAAAGGGTTGCAGACTGGCGGTGAGGATGGCGGTTTCAACGGTCTGCTGGTGGCCGGTGCGGTGAGTCAGGCCAACGGTGTTGTGTCGAGCATCGGCGAGTCGCTCGGGATGAGCGATGTCTCCCTCGATACCGCGGGCAGTGGTGACAACACCCAGGTGACTCTGTCTGCATATCTACTGCCGGGCTTGCAGTTCCAGTACGGGGTCGGGGTTTTCAGCCCCATCGCCGAATTCAAGCTGCGCTATGAGGTATTGCCACGGCTCTATCTGCAGGCGATGAGCGGGGTGGCTCAGGCGGTTGATATCTTCTATCGCTTCACCCTGTAACGCTTCATCCCGTAACTGGGCTGATATGAACGTAAACGGGAGGCGCAGGCCTCCCGTTTTTTTATTGCGCGATCGGCAGCAGGCAAACGGCGATAAGGGACTGGTGTGCAGAGGAATAACGGATTGGGCAGACCAGAAATGCGAAAACCCAGCGCTAGGCTGGGCTTTCTGAATGATGGTGGAGGGAGAAGGATTCGAACCTTCGAAGGCAGAGCCGTCAGATTTACAGTCTGATCCCTTTGGCCGCTCGGGAACCCCTCCACGGGGTATTGCTTTCAAATTGTCGCACTTGAAATGGTGGAGGGAGAAGGATTCGAACCTTCGAAGGCAGAGCCGTCAGATTTACAGTCTGATCCCTTTGGCCGCTCGGGAACCCCTCCACAAGTGCGAGGCGCATACTAACAGATCTTCCGGTTTTGTGAACCCCCAAGCAGGATTTTTCCATTAAAAGAATTGGATTTGTGGCCGATAACCAGTGAAATCGCCATTTTCGAGAGTTATCTCATGTTGCCCAGTTCAATCCGTAATCACCTGCTCGTCGATGAGGGACAGTTGGGGCAGCGCCTCAATCGTGACCTGCAGCATGGGGATCGGGCGGATTTCCGGTTGCATCTGGCCCTGCTCACCGACGCGGTGGAGGAGCAGCCCTGGTTTGATGCCAAACCGGCGGCCACACCCCAGAGCCGTGACTGGCGTCTGCACTTTGAGCTGAGACCGGCAGAGGTGCTGGTGGCTGAAGGGGCGGGGAGTGACTGCAGTGCCATCAATGAGCGGTTGCAACAGGGGGGAAGCATGGTGGATGTGCGGCTCTGGCTGGCGCTGCAAACACCGCCGCTGGCGGTCAAACAGCCGCTGCTGGATGAGGCTGTCTACGACAACCTGTCACCGCTGGCGCGGGAGCGGTTGCAAGGAAAGCTGGCCGATGTGCCGAGGCAGGAAGATCCGCTGGTATTGCTGCCGATCCTCGACCGTTTGCAAGAGGGGGTGGATACCCGGTTGCACTGGCTCAGTTGATGGTGCCTGTTCACTGGTGTAACGCGATGCTTGTGGTGTAAATCACAGGCAACAAAAAGGCGGGTGACCCCGCCTTTATGCTCTTTGGAATTTTTAGCCTTGCGGCATGCTATCAAGCGTCAGCTTCATCCGGTTGCGGCTGCTCTTTGAGGGCGGCATTGGCACGACGGGCAATCGGCTTTTCGGTATGGCGATTGAGTTGACGCTCCAGTTTTTGCCCCAGTTCGTTGATGGCGGCGTAGAGATCCTCATGCTCTGCCTGGGCAAACAGTTTGCCGTTGGGGATGCCAGCACTGGCTTCGACAGTGAACATCAGACGCTCTTTGGAAACAATCACATGGGGTGTGATGAGAGGCACCTGAAGACGTTCGAGCTTTTCAAAACGGGATTCGATGCGCTCGCGGATAGCCGGGGTGATGTCGATGATTTTGCTGGTAATTTCGATTTTCATATTGGCCCCCTTCGGGTCGTCTTGCTTGTGTCTTCACCTTCAGATTACTCATTGGTAAAGATTGAAATGTGATCCATGTCACATAACCTTCCCTTGGCTATTCAGCAACTTATAAATTGTGATCTTTTCCGGTTTCGTGCCAAAAACAGCTTGAGCTCCATGAAACTGGCAGGCAGTATGACGGGAATAGGATCGTTTCTGTCCCTTCTTGGCAGCACTTCGTGTCGACCTCATGTCCGGTTTCCACTGCTTGATATCGCATGTTTGTACTCTTCCCTCGCAACCTCTGATCTGATGAGCGGATGCAGGGGGCGTTGCTATGCCTGATTGGACATCAAACGTGGTTGGTTGTTGTGTTGGAGTGGTAAATGAAGCAGCAGGCCACGCAAGTCATGTGGTTTTTCGATCGGCAACATGATCAGTGGAGTCTCTCTGATCAGGGGGCCTACCAGCAGTGGCAAGGGGAGGGCAATCATCCCTGGGCCGCTCGCCTGTTACCGGAAGATGAGGCAGGCTTTGCCGACTTTCTCGTCCGGCTTCATGAATCACATCTGCCTGAACAGTTCATCGGTCATCTGAAAGATGATCAGGGGCAGCTCAACCATGTGCTCTGGAGCGGCCAGTTTGTGCCTACCCAGCAGATCTGCTGTGGCTGGCTGGCCCCTCTTGATACCGCCAACAGTGCGGTCTCCTCCCTCAATCTCTCTTTGCCGTTGCTGCAAACCACCCTGCTTACCCAGTTGGCGCAGGCGCTCTCTGCCCGCACCGGGCTCGATTTCTTCAATACCCTGGTCAGCCAGCTGGCCCATATCCTCAAGGTGGATGCGGTCTGGGTGGGTGAGTTGTGCGGTGCCGACCGGGTCAAAGTGCTGGCTGCCGACGGTCTGGCGCAGAAGGACTATCCGCTGGCGGGTTCCCCCTGTCAGGAGCTCTACAAGCAAGGGGCCATCTGTTTCGAGGTGATCGACGAGTCGCAGGAGTATCAACCCTGGCTGGCGGCTGGGCAGACTTATTATGGTCAGCCGCTGTTTGATGCCAGAGGCCAACTTCTGGGCCATCTGGCGCTGCTCTATTCGGCCCCGGCAGATACCAGCAATCTCACCTCGGTGCTCAATACCTTTTCGGTACGGATGGTGGCCGAGCTGGAGCGATTGCAATCAGATGCCCAGATGCGCCTCTCTGCCGTTGCATTCGAGACCCACGAAGGGATCATCATCACGGATCCGGGGTTCAAGATCCTGCGGGTCAACAACGCCTTCAGCCAGATCACCGGCTTTGACAGCCAGTCGGTGCTGGGCCTGCATCTGGAAGAGGATCTCTGGCCAAATCTGGGTGGGCTCGGTTACGAGCTCAATACCCTCAGCCGCTGGCAGGGGGAGACCCAGCGTCGCCATGTCGATGGTCACACCTATCCCCAGTGGGAGATAGTGACGCCGGTGCAGGACGAGAAGGGGGTGATCAGCCACTTTGTCATCTGTTTCGAGGATATCTCCGAGCGCAAGGCGGCCGAGCGACGCATTCAGGATCTCGCCTATTACGACGAGCTGACCGGATTGCCCAATCGCCGTCAGCTCCACGAGACTCTGGTGCAGACCTTCAACGAGGCGACCCGCGACGGTCTGATTGGCGCGCTGCTCTTTATCGATCTCGACCACTTCAAGACCATCAACGACTCCCTCGGTCACGCTACCGGTGACTGGCTGCTCAAGGAGGTCGCCGCCCGTCTCAAACGGTTGGTGCGACAGGGGGATTGCCTGGCCCGCCTCGGCGGTGACGAGTTTGTGTTGCTGCTGCCATCGCTCTCGGCCAGCCCGCCCCAGGCGGAGATGCAGGCCGATATCATTGCCGAACGGCTTATCACCGAGATTGCCGCTCCTTATACCTATGTGGGGCAAGTGCTGCACATCGGCGCCAGTGTCGGCATTACCCTGTTTCCGGATCGGGAGCAGGGGGTCGATGATCTGCTCAAGCAGGCGGATACCGCCATGTATCAGGCCAAGTCCGCTGGCCGCAAGACCCGTCGCTTCTTCGATGCCTCGATGCAGCAGCAGGCGGATCGCCGTCTGCTCATTCACAACGAATTGCGTAACGCCCTCAGCCAGCAAGAGCTGACCCTCTACTATCAGCCCCAGCATATGGTCGATGGCGGCGATATCATTGGTGTCGAGGCGCTGATCCGCTGGCAGCCGGCCGGTCGCTCGCTGGTCTCGCCGGCAGAATTTATCCCCATCGCCGAGGAGACGGACCTGATTGTCGATATCGGCAACTGGGTGCTGCACGAGGCGTGCGCCCAGTATGTGCTGTGGGAGGAGAACGGCATCCATATTCCGCAGATCTCGGTTAACGTCAGTGCGAAGCAGTTCCATGCCACCGATTTTGTCGAGCGGATCCACGATGTGTTGGCGCAAACCGGCATGGATCCGGCCTGCCTCAATCTGGAGATCACCGAATCCGTGGTGCTGGGCCATGCCGAGGACACCATCAGCAAGATGACCGAGCTCAAGGAGCTCGGCATCAGCTTTGCCATCGATGATTTTGGCGCCGGTTACTCTTCCCTGAGCTACCTCAAGCGGCTGCCTGCCGATGAGCTCAAGATCGACCGCTCCTTCATTCAGGACATCCCGAAAGATGGCGACAACATGGCCATCGTCGAGGCGGTGATCGCCATGGCGCGACATATGGGGTTCAATGTCACGGCGGAAGGGGTGGAATCCCGTCAGCAACTGGAGTTTCTCAAGGCGCAGGGGTGCAGTTTCTATCAGGGCTATCTCGCCTCCAAGCCGCTGCCGGTGCCCTATCTGGAGAAATATGTACAGCGGCTGACCAGACCGGAGCAACTGCGCGAAATGCAGCTGAGCGAGGCAGAAAAATAGTCCCTGCTCCCCGCTGTAGCGCTGCTCGGCAACGGGTAGAATGAGAGGCAGTAGACCCACCGCCACCGGGCGGTGTATTGCCCTCAATGGAGATGTTCAGTGAAAGCTGTATGGGGAATTGTTTTGTCGGCGCTGTTCGTGCCGACCCTGATGGCGCAGACTGCCGACCAGACGCTCTACCGTCAGGCGTATGACGCCGTACGGGCCAATGATCAGGCCCGTTTCCAGCAAATTCGTGCCCGTTTGACCCATTACCCCCTGCTCCCTTACCTCGATTACTATCAGCTCGCCTTTCGTCCGGGGGCGGCGGATTACAACGATGTGACCCGCTTTATCCGCCAGCATGGGGATACCCCCCAGTCCAACCGGCTGGAGCGCAGCTATCTGACCTATCTGGCCCAGAGCCAGCAGTGGTCGCAGTTCCTGCGCTTCTATCCGGCCAAGCCGAGCTCCACCGATCTACTCTGCATGCACTATCAGGCGCTCTATTACACCGGCAAGCCGAAAGAGGCGTTGCAGGGGGCGGGCAAGATCTGGATGAGCGGCCAATCCCGTCCCGATGCCTGCTCACCGCTGTTCCAGCTGTGGCAGGCATCCGGTCAGCGTACCCAGGAGAAGATCTGGCAGCGGATGACGCTGGCGTTCGAGGCGGAAAACCCCAATCTGATCCGCCATCTTGGCGCGACCCTAGGTAGCGGCTTGCAAAGCTATGGCGATCAGATGGTGACCCTGTTCGAGCAGCCAGCCAAGGCGATGAACCCAGCCTATTTCAGCAGCAATCCTTATTCCCGTAAGCTGCTCTCCCTCGGTTTGACCCGCTATGCCAATCAGGAGCCGAAGTCGGTGCTGCGCCAGCTTGCGCTGTTTCGCAGCCGTTTCGGCCTGACCCAGGCCGAGGTGAAACCGGTAGAGCGTGCCATTGCCCGCCGCCTGCTGCTGGATCGCTCCATAGCCCAGCGCAGCTGGGTCGACAGCACGGTGAAAAAGCTGGCGGATCCCGACATTACCGAGCTGCGGGCGCGACTGGCCATCTGGGAGCAGGATTGGCGTGGCCTCTCCGGCTGGGTGAAGATGATGCCGATGGCCCGTCAGAAAGAGGATCGCTGGCGCTACTGGATGGCGCGCTCCCTTGAAGTGCAGGGGCAGCAAAAACCGGCGCGGGATCTCTATCTGGAGACCGCCAACCTGCGCGGTTTCTACGGCTTTATGGCCGCCCAGCGCACCGGCGTGCCCTATCGCATCAAGAACCAGAGCGTCAAGCATGTACCGGACTGGCGCACGGCCAGCCAGCGCTGGCCCTTCTTGTTGCGGGTGCGCGAATTGCTGTCGATGAACGAGATTGCGGCGGCCCGCTCGGAGTGGATCCACAACATGGATCGCAATCCGGTGGCCCAGCGCATCGAGTTTGGCCATATCGCCCTCAATCAGGGTTGGCACGAGCTGGCCATTCTCGCCAGCATTCGCGCCGAAGCGTGGGATGCCCTCGACCTGCGCTTCCCGCTGCCGCTCAAGCGCACCTTCTCCCAGATGGCGCAAGAGCGCACCATGAACACCAGTTTGCTCTATGCCATTTCCCGTCAGGAGAGTGCCCTCTATCCGCTGGCCCAGTCGCCGGTGGGGGCGCGTGGTCTGATGCAGCTGATGCCTGCTACAGCCAAAGAGACTGCCGGCAAGCTGGGGGTGCCCTATCGCAACGAGCAGCAACTGTTTGATCCGACGATGAATATTCGTCTGGGAAGCGCCTATCTCAAGCGCTTGCTGGATGTCTATGACGGCAACCGGATCCTGGCGGCGGCCGCCTACAACGCCGGGCCGGGACGGGTAAAACGCTGGCGAGAGCAGAGTGACAACAAGCCGATGGACGTGTGGGTCGAGAGCATCCCCTACAAGGAGACCCGCAACTACGTGCAAAACGTGTTGTCGTTCGATCTCATTTATCAGCACAAGCTGCAGCAGCCGCTGCGCTTCATGTCAGAGCGGGAGCTCAATCACGCCTATTGAGTCGGGGGCCGCCAGCCGGCCCCTGTTTTCAAATTTCCCTGCTGCCGGGTATCATCGGGTAAGGTTTTGTTACCAAAGGAAACATGCCTGGTGACCTGGCTCCGGGAATTGCATCAGGCCGCAGGGTATACTCGGGCGTCGGCACCGACAGGTTCCCCCACAATAAAGGAATGGATAGTGGCAACGATTAAAGACGTTTCTCAGCTGGCAAATGTGTCTATCTCCACCGTGTCGCGGGTTATCAACAACACGGCACAGGTAGCACCGGAAAAGCGTGAGGCCGTACTGGCGGCCATGAAGGAACTGAATTTTCGACCCAACAGTTTTGCCCAGGCACTGGTCAGCAAGCGTTCCAACTGCATTGGCGTGCTGGTTGGCGACCTCTGCGGCGGCCCCTTCTTTGCCCAGATGATGCGTGGCATCGAAACCATGGTCGATCAGGCCAACAAGTTCACCATCGTCATGTCTGGCAACCACGATATCGCGCGCGAGCGTCACGCCATTCAGGCGCTGCTGCAGCGCCAGTGCGATGCGCTGATCCTCCACAGCAAGGCGCTTCCGGACGAGGAGCTGAGCGAGCTAGCGGCAGGCTCTACCCCCATCGTGTTCATCAACCGTCAGGTGCCGGGAGCCGAAGATCGCTGCGTCTGGCTCGATAACCAGGCGGGGATCACCACCGCGTGCCAGCACTTGCTGGATGCCGGTCATCGCAACATAGCCTTTATCACCTCCGATGATGAAGAGTTTGTCGATGGTCAGCAGCGGATGGCCGGTTACACCCAGACCCTGGCCAGAGCCGGGATCGCCTTTGATCCTGCACTCGTCAGCCGCGCCTATGCCGACGAAAATGGCGGCTATGTGGCGATGAGTGAACTGCTGGCCCGTGGTGTCGAGTTCACGGCCGTGCTCGGTTTCAACGACGGTATGGTGGCGGGGGCGATCTCTTGCCTGCTGGAGCGGGGTTACAAGATCCCGCAGCAGGTATCGGTGGTGGGGTTCGACGATATCCCCTACGCCCGCTACATCTATCCCAAGCTCACCACGGTGCGCTACCCCATCGAGGAGATGGGCAGCCGCGCTGCCGAGCTGGCGCTGCGTCTGCTCGATCACAAGCCGGTGGACGGCCTGGCGCTCAAGTTTGAAGCCCAGCTGGTGGAGCGTGAGTCAGTCGCCTGATGTGCGTCAAACAGTGAACAACAAGGTGGCCCCATCGGGGCCACACTCTTTTCTGCGTTATCTCTCTAATCCGCTATTTATCCCGCCAGGGCGATCCGCTGTTGACGGCGCGCCTCCACTCCTTCTGCCATCATATCGAGCAGTTGCCTTGTCTGTTCCCAGCCGATGCAGCTATCGGTGATCGACTGGCCGTAGCGTAGCGGTTTGCTGCCGATATCCTGATGCCCTTCGCAGATAAAACTTTCCACCATGATGGCGGCGATGGCATGGCTACCAGCACCCAGCTGGTCGGCAATGTCACGGGCAACCAGCAGCTGGCGGGCGTTCTGTTTCTGGCTGTTGCCGTGGCTGCAATCGATCATCAGGCGAGGGGAGAGATGATGCTGGCGCAGCAGCTCGCCAGCCTCTGCCACATGACTGCTCTGATAGTTTGGCTGGCGGCCACCGCGCAGGATCAGGTGGCAGTCGGGGTTGCCATGGCTGCGCACCAGTGCCAGCTGGCCATCACCGGAAGGCTGGGTATAGAGGTGGGCCGCCCGGCTGGCGAGGATCGCCTCTACCGCGATCCGGATATTGCCATCGGTACCGTTTTTAAAGCCGATGGGGCAGGGAAGGGCCGAGGCCAGCTGGCGGTGGAGCTGGGATTCGGTGGTGCGAGCGCCAATGGCACCCCAGCTGATGAGATCCCCCAGATAGAGCATGCTGGTGAGATCGAGAAATTCGGTGGCACAGGCGAGCCCTTCCTGTCCAAGGGCCATAAGTAACTCCCGGGCCTGGGATAGGCCCTTTTCCAGTCGATCGCTGCCATCGAGGTCGGGATCGAAGATAAATCCTTTCCAGCCGAGCGTCGTGCGCGGCTTTTCGAAATAGGTGCGCATCACCAGTTGCAGCTGCTCCCCGTATTGGCCCTGCAGTTCAGCGAGCCGGCCACCATAGTCGCGGGCGGCTGCCGGATCGTGAATGGAGCAGGGACCGATCACCAGCAGCAGGCGATCATCCTCTCCCTGCAGAATATGGCGGGCTTGCTGGCGGCTGTGTGCGATTTGGCGAGCGAGCCGTGCCGGACAGGGTCTGGCCTTTAACATCTCGTCAGGGGTGGGCAGGGTGGCAAGGGGTGAAGCATTCAGAAGTGAGGTGAACATGAGCGATCCTGATGAAAATGGAAATCTGCATGCTCTTTGCTGTCCAGTGGGGATCTTCCCCTTATTCTCTTGGTTAACAGAGCGCGGGCATGGGCCCGCGCGCTGTTATATCGGCCTTGGCTACCTTAGAAGCGGGCTGAGCCGCTGACGTAGTAGCTGCGACCCGGTTCGACGTTCTGGAAGACGGTATCTTTCTCTTGCAGGCGCACGTCGGTCAGGTTGGTGATCCCCAGTCGCAGGTCAAAGTTCTCGGTGACCTTGAAACCGGTGCCGAGATCGAAGGTCTGATAGCTGGGCAGCTTGTGCAGCACCACGGCCTTGTTGACGGTCTGCTCGGCAAACTGGGTGCCGGTGTAGGTGGTGCCGACAAAGGCATTGACCCGCTCGGTGGCCTGCCAGTTGATCTTGGCGTTGGCCTTGTGCTCCGGCCGCTCGGGCAGTGCCTGACCCTGATCGCCTTCTGCTTTGAGGTAGGTGTAGTTGGCACCCAGACTGATGTCGTCGGTCAGATCGAGTTTACCGGTCAGCTCCAGCCCCTTGGTGGTGGCTTTCTCCAGGTTGTACCAGGTGCGGTCAGTGGAGTTCGGCAACTGCTTGAAGGTGAGCATGTCGTCGATGTCGGAGTAAAACAGGGTGGCGCTGGTTTCCCAGATCCCTTCTCCTGCGATCACTCCCAGCTCGTAGTTGGTGCTGGTTTCCGGCTTGACCTTGTCGCTGCCATAGATGCGGCAGCTGCCGCCGCAGCTCTCGATGCTGTAGCCGTTGGAGTACTGGTGCGGTGCTGGTGCCTTGAAGGCCTGGCTGACACCGCCTTTCACGGTCACCAGCTCGTTCATCTCATAGACCAGATAGCCGCGCGGGGTGAAGTGGCTGCCGTAGATCTCGTGGTGATCGTAACGGCCGCCCAGCGTGAAGGTCAGGCTGTCGGTCAGGCCAATTTCGTCCTGAGCGAACAGCGCCTCCTGAGAGTGACTCTCTTTGCCGCCGATATCCTTGTAGCTCACCGCATCCACCAGCTCCCGATCCAGATATTCACCGCCCAGGGTCAGGTAGTGGTTGGCCAGCGCCAGGTTGGTATAGCCCTTGAGGGTCAAGGTGTTCTCTTCCAGCTCCCGCTGCTGCGGGGCAGAGTAGCTGGTGTTGAAGTCGTCGATCTGGGAGGTCTCGTAGTTGGCCATGACGGTGGTGTCACCCCAGCTCCAGTTCCCCTTGTGTGTCAGCCCAAACAGGTTGCGATCGTTTTGCTGCTGGCGGCTGTGCACCTTGTTGCCGGTTTTGCGGAAGATATCGAGAGGCCGCTCATCCTGGTTGTAGAGGTAATCCAACTCGAAGCGCTGCTGCTCATCCACCAGCCAGCTGAGGGTAGAGGCGAAGTTGCGGGTCTGCTTTGCTTCGATAAGGGGGATACCTTCAGCAGCTTCGGTGGGGGTCCAGGCTTGACGGTCATACACCTCGCCGTTCATCCGGATCAGCAGGTTGTCGGTCAGCGGGCCGGTAAAGCCCAGGTTGGTTCTGTGCTGATCGCCGCCATCCTTGCCCTCGATGGCTTTGAAGTCGGCATCGGCCGCCCCTTGCCAGGTTTTGCCCGGCTGCTTGGTGATGATGTTGATGACACCACCGATGGCATCGGAGCCATAAAGTGCCGACATGGGGCCACGGATCACCTCGACCCGCTGGATCATGCCAAGGGGCACGGGAGTGTTGTCGAAGTTGCCGCCGCGCCACAGGGCATTGGAGGAGGAGAGGCGTTTGCCATCCACCAGTACCAGGGTGTACTTGCCGGACATGCCGCGAATGCCGATATCGCTGCGGCCATTGGTGTCAGCTTCAGCCTGAATGCCCACTTCGTGGCGCAGCAGGTCGGCAAGGTCATTGACGGGCGCGGCGGCGATCTGTTCGGCCGTGATGACAGAGATGGAGGCTGGTGCCGATCGGGTATTGTGCGCCGTGGTGGTGACGGTGATCACTTCATCGGCTTGAGGGGCGTTGCTGGCTGCGATCGCTTGCTGGGTCAGCAGAGTGACGATGGTGGTGGCCAGCAGGCTGGGAGCAATAAAACGGGAGGTTGAGGATTTCATTATTTACATCTTCCATAATATACAAATGATAAGCGTTATCATTATCAAGTTGAATTTGCTCCGATCGCAACTCTTTTTTATCGGCGAAGCTCAGTTTCGTTCGTCACCCTCTTTTGACTAAAAAGAAGTTAATGAAATTGATTCTCATTTGTATTGATCGTTTTTTCGCTCCTTGTTAGGATGCCGTTCACCCTGATATCTAGTGAGTCAAATGACTCACTTCAAGTCGTGTCAGGCAGTGATTCATTCCAAGGAGTAGCACCGTCATGTGTGACCATGCACTGGAAGGAGAGTGGCCCGCCACAGCGGTCGGGTTGGATAAAGTGTGCTGTTTTGCCAGCGGTGACAGGGTACTGGTCGCTTCCGGTATCCACGACAGTTTTACCGGCATCCCGCCGGAGAAGCTGCTCGCCCATCTGCGTCAGTTGCGCCAGCAGGGGATGGTCAATCCCATCGCCATCGGCGCCATTCCGTTTGATACCCAATCCCCCTGGCATCTGGTGATCCCGGCGCAATCGCAGTGGGTCGCAAGGGATGCAATGTTGCCCGCCAGCTGTTGCCAGCTCCATGGCGAGGTGAGTGAAGTGACCGGCGCTGCCCACTATCAGGGGGCCGTGCGGGCAGCGTTGCAGCAGTTCAGCGAGGGACAACTCGAGAAGGTGGTGTTGTCGCGCGCCATTGATGTGCAGAGTGCAGAGCAGACCTCCCCCGCACACGCCTATGGCTCTCTGCTGGCCCAGAATCCGGGGGCCTATGTGTTCCATATCCCGCTGCCGGAGGGGGAGACCCTGCTTGGCGCGAGCCCCGAGCTGCTGGTATCGCGCAGCGAGATGGCGGTGATGAGCAATCCGCTGGCGGGCTCCCGTCCGCGCTACGCGTTTTCCGATCAACAGGCGGCCAGTGCCGAGCTGCTGGGAGCGCAGAAGGATCGCTATGAACATGCGCTGGTGGCCGATGCGGTCGCCGCCGCCCTCGCTCCCTTCTGCCGAGAGCTGGACGTCCCTCCGGAGCCGCAGGTGATCGCGACCCCTACCATGTGGCACCTCTCGACCCGCATCGCCGGGCGGCTCCATGAGCCATCTCCCGTGTTGGCTCTGGCGCTGGCACTGCACCCGACACCGGCGGTGTGCGGCACGCCGCTCTCGGCAGCGCGTCAGGCCATCGCCCGGCTTGAGGGGTACGATCGCCGTTTCTACTGTGGCGCTGTCGGCTGGATGGATGCCGATGGCAATGGCGAGTGGGTGGTCACCATTCGCTGTGGCGTGCTGGCCGGCAAGCAGCTGCGGCTCTATGCCGGCGCCGGGGTAGTGGTGGGCTCTTCGCCGGAAGCGGAGTGGCAGGAGACCGCCGCCAAGCTCGGCACCATGTTGCGTGCCTTCGGCCTCGAAAGCCGGGAGCCGGAGGTAACTGCATGAAGCCGCTGGTACCCTTTACCCCCTGGCCCGCCGAGCTGGCAGCCCACTACCGGGCACAAGGGTGGTGGCGCGGACAACCGCTCACCGCCCTGCTCGATGAATCTGCCGAACGGTATCCCGAGCGCACGGCCCTGATCTGCGGCGAGCGAACCCTCAATTATGGCCAGTTAAAGCGTGAGGTTGATGCGCTGGCGGCGCGGCTGGCCGCGCGCGGGTTGGGCCATGGCGATACTGCGCTGGTGCAGTTGCCCAACTGCGCCGAGTTCTATATCTGCTGGTTTGCCCTGATCCGCTGCGGCGTGGTGGCGGTGCATGCCCTCTACAGCCATCAGCGGCGCGAGCTGGTGGCCTTTGCCCGCCAGATTGAGCCCGCCTTGCTGGTACTCAGCCCCTCCCATCCCGGCTTTGCCGGTGAAGCGGGGAGCTTGGCGGCCCTTGATGAGTTGGTATATCCCTCCTGCCAGACACTGCTGTTCGAGCAGGCTGAAGGCTCCGATCTTCAGTCAGGATTTGCATGGGGTCGGCCTGAATCCATGGTCAGAGCTGATGGTTTTGTGCAGGTGGCCACTGCGCCTACACCGACTCCAGCCGATCAGGTCGCCTTTTTCCAGCTCTCCGGCGGCAGCACCGGTACCCCCAAACTGATCCCCCGTACCCACGATGACTATGGCTATAGCGTGCGCCAGAGCGTAGCGGTGTGCGGTTGGGATGAGCGGGTGATCTATCTCTGTGCCTTGCCAGCGCCCCACAACTTTCCCCTGAGCTCCCCCGGGGCACTCGGGGTGTTTTATGCCGGTGGCTGCGTGGTGCTGGCAAAGGATCCCTCTGCTGCAACCTGTCTGCCGCTGGTGCAGCGCCATCAGGTCAACTGGGCGGCACTGGTGCCACCGGCCCTGGCGCTCTGGCTGGAGGCTGCCAGCCACTATCCGCAGACCTCTCTGGAGTGTGTGCAGGTGGGCGGCGCGCGCCTCAGCCCGGCTCACGCCGAGGCGGTAGCGAGCCTCCTTGGCTGCCGCCTGCAGCAGGTGTTCGGCATGGCCGAGGGGCTGGTCAATTACACCCGCATCGAGGATGACCAGTGGCACATCGTCAATACCCAGGGCCGCCCGATGAGCCCGGGCGACGAGGTGGAAGTGAGGGATAACGACGGGCGCCCCTTGCCCGATGGTGAGTGTGGTGAGCTCTGGACGCGTGGCCCCTACACCTTTCACGGCTACTTCAAGGCAGATGCCCACAATCAGCGGGCTTTTGATCGGGACGGTTTCTACTGCACCGGGGATCTGGTCTGCCGCTTGCCCGGCGGTCATCTGATGGTGGTGGGGCGCAACAAGGATCAGATCAATCGGGGCGGGGAGAAGATCGATGCCCTCGAGATTGAAGAGCTGTTGCTGACCCACCCGGAGGTACGGCAGGCGGCGCTGGTCGCCATGCCCGATCCCATGCTCGGGGAGCGCAGCTGCGCCTTTTTGATGTGCCGCGAGCCCCTCAATCTGCCCCGTTTGCGCCGTTTCCTGCGCGAGCAGGGGGTGGCCGATTACAAACTGCCCGATCGCCTGGTGCTGGTGGAGCAACTGCCCCACACCCCGGTCGGCAAGATAGACAAACAGACGCTGCGCGAGCAGCTCGCCAAGGAGTGTGCATGACCATTCAATCCCTCGCCGCCTATCCGCTGCCCACTGCTGAGGAACTGCCCAGCGGGCGGGTGAACTGGCCTTTCGAACCGGGCCGGGCTGCCTTGCTGGTCCACGATATGCAGCACTATTTCGTCGACTTCTACGGGCCGGGCAATCCGCTGATCAATCAGGTCATCGACCATATCGCTATCCTGATCCGTCAAGCGCGTGTTCTTGGCATGCCGGTGGTCTATACCGCCCAGCCCGCCGAGCAGAGTCAGGCCGATCGGGCGCTGCTCAACGACATGTGGGGGCCGGGGTTGACTCGGGCGCCGGAGCGCCAACCCATCGTCCCGGCGCTGGCGCCCGAGCCGCAGGATACGGTGCTGACCAAGTGGCGCTACAGCGCTTTTTGCCGCTCACCGCTGGCCGAGTTGATGGCCGGATGGGGGCGAGATCAGCTGGTGATCTGCGGCATCTACGGCCATATCGGGGTGATGCAGACGGCGGTCGATGCCTTTATGCGTGATATCCGCCCCTTCCTGGTGGCAGATGCCATCGCCGACTTTTCCCGCGAGGATCATCTGCTGGCGCTCTCCTATGTCAGCCGCAATGCCGGTCGGGTGATTACCGTGGCCGAGGTGATGGCGGCTAGCAAACGCCCTCTGACTCGAGAGTCACTGCGTGATCTGGTGTTGGCGCGGCTGCCCGCCGAGATGCAGCAGGAGCAGCCCACCGAGGATGACAACCTGCTCGACTACGGTCTCGACTCGCTGGCGGTGATGGGGCTGGTGGAAGAGTGGCGTCAGCAGGGGCTGGTGGTGGAGCTGGCCGAGCTGGCCCGCACGCCGACCCTGGCCCACTGGTGGGCGCTCCTCTCCCGTCAGCTTAAGGTCAGTCAGACCACGGCTTATCAGGCCAACGAAGTGCACGTCAGCGAACCGGAGTGCACCCCATGAGCGAGTGGCAAGGCAGAACCGTCTGGGTAACCGGTGCGGCGCAGGGAATTGGCCATGCGGTGGCGCGCACCTTTGCCGAGGCAGGGGCCAGCGTGGTGTCGTTCGATCTGCAACTGGCCGAGGCACTGCCCGGCAACGTGAAGAGGGTGGTGATCGACGTGAGTGACAGCGAGGCCGTGACCCGCTGCTGCGAACAGCTGCTGGACGAGGGGCTGGGGCCCGATGTGTTGGTCAATGTCGCAGGCGTACTGGCGACCGGCAGGATCGATGAGGTGGATGACGCCCTCTTGCAGCGCACCTTCGCCATCAACACTTTCGCCCCTTTCTACCTGATGCGGGCCCTGACCCCCTGGTTTCAGGGACGGCGCAGGGGCGCCATCGTCAATGTCTCCTCCAATGCCGGTCGGGTGCCACGAGTGGGTATGGGCATCTATGGCGCCTCCAAGGCGGCGCTGACCAGCCTCACCCAAACGGCGGGGTTGGAGCTTGCTCCCTACGGTGTGCGCTGCAATCTGGTGTCGCCGGGCTCGACCCGTACCCCGATGCTGTACGGCATGTGGCAGGAGGGGGAGGCGGCGCAGCAGGAAGGAGAGCTGCGTACCATCGCGGGCCTGCCCGGGCAGTTCAAGCTGGGGATCCCTCTTGGCAAGCTCGGGACACCCGACGAGGTGGCTGCCTGCGTGCTGTTTCTCGCCTCCGATGCCGCCAGCCATATCACCCTGCAGGATCTGGTGGTCGATGGCGGTGCCACCCTGGGGGGCTAGCCGACGTGCCGCCAATCTGGCAGGCGTGACACTCTCTTTATGGAGGAGGCCTGGCCTCCTCGCTTTTCAGCCATGCGGGCAGGGGCAAGCCGCTGCCCGCTTGATGTTTGCGCAAGGACATTCCCATGGAACAGACAATGGCGATGCGCGCCACCCACCAGCGTGGTGATCACCCGCGCTGGCCGCTTACCACCGCTCAGGCGGGCATCTGGTTTGCCCAGCAAAAATACCCGCAGAGCCCCGCCTGCAATACCGGCGAATACTGGTTGCTGGAAGGGGCGCTGGCTCCCCATCACTTCACCCGTGCGGTGCGTCAGACCATCGACGAGATCCCCGGTCTGCACTGCGCCTTTGTGGCCACTGCCGATGGCCCGCAGATGGTGGCCAACCCCGCCTGCTGGCAGCTGAGCGAGCGGGATCTGCGCAGCGAAGCCGACCCGCTCGCCGCCGCGCAGGCCGAGATGCGTGCGCAGCTGGCCGCCCCCTTCAATCTGGCCGGGGGGCCGCTGTTTGCCACCACCCTCTATCGCCTTGGCGAGGGGCGGTGGGCCTGGTTTATCGCCGTGCACCATATCGCTATCGACGGCTTTGGCCTGAGTTTGCTCTGCCAGCGGGTGGTGAGCTGGTATGAGGCGCTTTGTGCCGGCGAGCAGCCTGCCTCCTGCCGTTATGCGACTCAGCAGGAGTTGCTGGCCGAAGAGGCGGCCTATCAGGATTCGCCGCGCGCCGCGCGGGATCGCGATTTCTTCGTGCAGCAGCTGGCCGGGGTGGAGAGCCCTGCGTCGCTCTCCCGCCGTCCGGCGCAAGGGCCGGGCCCCACATATCGTCTTGAGCAGCGGCTTGCTGGCTGCCAGTGGCAGGCATTGGTGGCACGGGCGACTCGTTCGGCCTGCCACCCCTACAGCTTGCTGCTGGCGGCGGTGGCCAGCTATGTGCAGCGAATGAGCGGCGCTGGCAAGGTGGTGCTGGGTATTCCGCTGATGGGGAGGCTGGGCTCAGCGGCGACCGATACCCCCTGCATGAAGGTCAATGTGGTGCCCCTGCGCATCGAGCTGAGCGGCACCAGCCGGGTAGGAGAGTTGCTGGCACAGGTCGAGCGGCAATTTGCCGCCCTGCGCCGTCATCAGGACTGCCGTCAGGAGTGGTTGCAGCAGCGTCAGCCGGGCCAGCCGCTGTTTGGCCCTCAGGTCAATTTGATGCCCTTTGCCCGCACCCTCAGCTTTGGTGAAGGGCACAACCAGGTTCGTGGCGAGGTGCAGGTGTTGGCGGCGGGGCCGGTGGAGGAGTGCGCCTTCTACTTTGCCGAGGAGGCCGGCGCGATGACCCTGACTCTCGAAACCCGTCAGGGGCGCTTCAGCCATCAGGAGAGTGAACGTCATCTGGCCCGGCTGCTGGCCTATCTGGCCGCCTGGAGTGAGGCGGATGACGAGGCCCTGGCGGTGCGCTTGCCGCTGCTGCTGCCCTGCGAGCAGGCTGAGCTGGCGTGCTGGAATCAGACCGACCATCCGCTGCCGACCACTACCCTGAGCGCACTGCTGGCCGAAGGGCTGGCGGCGGCGGATCAGAGCGCCATCGCGCTGGAGTGTGGTGCCGAGCGCTGGAGTGTGGCCGAGCTGCGCCAGCGTACCCGCCAGC
Organism: Aeromonas sp. DNP9; assembly: GCF_001728955.1. Lineage (NCBI taxonomy): Bacteria > Pseudomonadati > Pseudomonadota > Gammaproteobacteria > Aeromonadales > Aeromonadaceae > Aeromonas > Aeromonas sp. DNP9. The sequence goes on from NZ_LYSQ01000014.1 coordinate 38,976, forward strand.
TGGCATGCTATCTGGCGGGGAGGGATGTGGGCCCCGGTTGTCGGGTGGCGGTAGTGATCCCGCGCTCTCCCGAGCTGATTCTCGCCCAGCAGGCCATCATGGCGGTAGGTGCCGTCTACGTGCCCGTCGACCCGGACTACCCAGCGGAGCGGATCGGCTACATTCTCGCCAGCAGCGATCCTGCGCTGGTGTTGACCAGCCGTACGCTTCAGATGCCGCTCGACGTGGCCGCGCCACTTGTCTGCCTCGATGCCCCCGGTGTGGCAGAGCAGCTGGCGGCGGTAGAGTTGGCAACGACAGCACCTTGTGAGCTGGCAGCCCCCGGGCCGGAAGATGCGGCCTACATCATCTACACATCCGGCTCTACCGGTCGGCCCAAAGGGGTGGTGGTGAGCCATGGCGCCATCGTCAACCGGCTGCTCTGGATGCAGCACATGTATCCCATCGGCCCGGCGGATCGGGTGCTGCAAAAGACCCCGGCCGGTTTCGATGTCTCCATCTGGGAGTTCTTCTGGCCCTTTATGACCGGTGCGAGGCTGGTTCTCGCCAAACCGGGCGGCCACAAGGATCCCGCCTACCTTGCCGAGCTGATTGAGCAGGCCGGGATCACCACCTTGCACTTTGTCCCCTCCATGCTGCAGATCTTTGTCACTCAGGCCGAGCCTGCGCGTTGCCGCGCCCTGCGCCAGGTCTTCTGCTCCGGCGAGGCGCTGCCCGCGGATCTGGTGCAGCGCTGGTATGGGACATTCTCAGCTCCCCTGCATAACCTCTATGGCCCGACCGAAGCGGCGGTGGATGTCACCTGGTATCCCTGCCGGGCAGACGAGGCGGTAACCAGCGTGCCCATCGGCTATCCGGTCTGGAATACCAGCATCCACATTCTCGACCCCTGGTTGCAGCCGGTGCCCCCCGGTGTAGCGGGGGAGCTCTGGATCGGCGGCGTGCAGGTGGCGGAGGGCTACTTTGGCCAGCCTGAGCTCACCGCCGAGCGCTTTATTGCCAACCCCTTCGGGGCGGGACGGCTCTATCGCAGCGGCGATCTGGCCGCCTGGCGCGAGGATGGCGCCATCGAGTATCTGGGGCGCCTCGATTTTCAGGTGAAGATCCGTGGTCAACGCATCGAACTGGAGGAGATCGAACAGGTGCTGCTGCGCCATCCCCGGGTAGCGCAAGCGGTAGTGCTGGCCCCCGAATTTGCCCCCGATGATCGCCGTCTGGTGGCCTATGTGGTGGCCGCAGATAGCAGAGCGCTGACGCTGGCCGAGCTTGCACCCGCCCTTGGCGCTGCCTTGCCTGACTACATGGTGCCGGGGCTCCTGGTCACTCTGGCTGAGCTGCCGCTCACCCCAAATGGCAAGCTGGATCGCAAGGGGTTACCGCTGCCCGATATGGCATCGGCAGTGGGTCAGTCGCTGCCGAAAACCCTGCTGGAGGAGCGGCTCTGTCGCCTCTTCGCCGAGGTGCTGGGGTTGGCGCGAGTCGGCGCCGACGATAACTTCTTTGCCCTCGGCGGCCACTCTTTGCTGGCGGCACAGCTGGTGGTGCGCATTGAAGAGTCGACCGGACAGGCGCTCACTCTGGCCAGCCTGTTCGAAGCGCCGAGCCCTGCCCAGCTGGCGCGCCGTCTTGGCGGCGAACGGGAGGCAATGCCCATGCTGTTGCCCCTGCGAGCGTCCGGTGCGCAGGCGGGTACATCTGGCCCCACCCTCTTTTGTGTCCATCCCGCAGGGGGGCTCGGCTGGTGTTATGCGCCGCTGGTGCCCCATCTGCCGGCGGACATGGCGGTCTATGCCCTGCAGGCGCGGGCGCTCTGCCAGCCGGATGCGCCGCTGCCTGCCAGCTTCGACGAGTTGGCCCTCGATTATGTGACCGAGCTGCGTCGTCAGCAGAGCGAGGGGCCCTACTGGCTGCTCGGCTGGTCGCTCGGGGGCATGCTGGTGCACCGGATGGCCGCCATGCTGCAAGAGCAGGGACAGGAGGTGGCCATGGTGCTGCTGCTCGATGCCTACCCCTGTCAGCAGTGGCAAACCCAGCCGTTGCCCGACGAGCAGCGGATGCTCGATGCGCTGCTGCGGATGGGGGGGATTGCGGTTGCGGACGAGGCGCTCGATTCCCTTACTCGGGGTGACGTGGTAGCCCGACTGGGGGCGGAGGGAAGTGCGCTGGCCATGCTCGACGAGCAGGTGGTGAGCGCCATGATTGAGCTGGTGGGCCACAACAACCGGCTGATCCGTGAGCCGGTCGACTACTGCTACCACGGGGAGGTGATCTTTATCGAGGCGTCAGCCTCCCGCCCGCCCTGGCTGGATGGACGCGGCTGGGCGTCGCTGACAAAAGGCGAAATCCGCTATGAGCGCTTCCCCTGCCTGCATCAGGAGATGGTGCATCCCGACTGGCTGGCAAAGATCGGCGCCCTTATTTGTGAGCGGGTCGATGGGGTCGGGCAACAACCGCACATCCGGCAGGAGGGGGACTCATGACCCCGGTTGCCGCTATCCGGGAAGCCTTGCAGGCGGGCAAGCTGGTGGGGCTGGGGGAGCCGCACTGGCACCCGGATTTTATCCGGCGCCAGCACGCCTGGCTGTGTGATCCGGCGCTCTGGGGAGTCATGACTGATCTGGTGCTGGAGTGCGGCAACCACCGTCATCAGGGCTTGCTCGATGCCTGGCTGGCGGGGCAGGAGAGCTGGCAGGGGGAGCCGCTCACGCTGGTAAGACTCTATCCGGTCTGGCTCGACTCCTGCGCCTTTCCTGCCTGGATGGCCCCCGAGTTTCCGGCCCTCTTTGCCGCCCTGCGCCAGAGCAATCTGGCGCGCCCCGAACATATGCGGCTGCGGGTGCATCTCTGCGAGCCCTTATTCGAGTGGCAGGAGATGAGCCCGGAGCGATGGCAGCAACACAACAGGGGGCGGGATCAGGCGCTGGTCGACTATCTTCTAACACTTCCCCCGCGCGGCGTGGTGGTGCTGGCAGGGGCGCGCCATCTGCTCAAAGCTGCAGGGGATCCCCACTTTGCGCAGCCGACGCTGGGCCAGTTGCTGGAGGCCGCACGGCCGGGCTGGCTGCAGGTGCTTCACCCCTGGCCAATGGCTGATGGAAAGGGAAATGAGGAAGAGGAGCGGGTGTGCGAGCTGGCCGGGATCGCGACTGCCGACCTCTATCCCCACTGGCCGACGCATCCGCCGCTGGAGACTCTTATCGACAGGTTGGTGAGCATGACTGACCGGGGACGGGAGATGCGAATTTGCCCGACTTTGCTGGCCGAGCCCTGGCGCAGCCACTTGCTAAGTCGCGCTCACTTGCTGCCAGCTGGCATGGCCAGCCAGCTGCAACAGTGGCTGGCGTAACTGCTGGTTGGAGTAACCCCTGACAAGAAGTAACAGCTAACTGAAGTAACTCAATGGGGGAGCAAGGCTCCCCTTTTTCACATTTGGCATCCTGCGTTCAGTGCTGCAAAGTTGCACCATTTACGGCATACCTTGCCACTCATCGCCGAAAATTCAGCTCCTTCGCTACTTTAAAGAAGTTTCTACTGGTCTTACCTGAGTAAATCCCTTTGCTTTTTGTTTAACAAGGTATTTACATCTAGGTGTCACCAGCATCGGTGACGCTCACAACGGCAAGGAGCCAGTTATGACCCATGTCGACATCCCTTTCCTTCGTTACCTCGATGCGGAAGGGTGCCCGGTCGCCACCTTACCGACCTGGCTGGACAAGGCGATACTGCACACTTTCTACCGCAATATGGTGATGGTGCGCAGCTATGACAAAAAAGCGATTGCGCTGCAACGAACCGGCAAACTCGGTACTTTTCCCTCCCATCTCGGCGCAGAAGCCGTGGGGATTGGCATTGGTCTCGCCATGCAGCCGCAGGATGTCTATGTCCCCTACTATCGGGACATGCCCACCCTCTATGTTCGGGGCGTGCCGATGGAGAAAAACCTGCAATATTGGGGCGGTGACGAGCGGGGCAGTTATTTTCTCAAGCCCGATGGGACTCCCTCTGAAGATCTCCCCATCTGCGTCCCCATCGCCACCCAGATCACTCACGCCTGCGGTATTGCCTCTGCCTTCAAACTGCGTAATCAACCGCGGGTTGCCGTGGTCACTATCGGCGACGGAGGCACCTCCAAGGGGGATTTTCTGGAGGGGCTCAACTGCGCCGGGGTCTGGCACCTGCCGATGGTCATCATCGTCAACAACAACCAGTGGGCTATCTCGGTGCCGCGCAAGCTGCAATCGAGCGCTCCTACGCTGGCCCAGAAGGGTATTGGCGCCGGGGTGCGCAGCCTGCAGGTGGATGGCAACGATGTGGTGGCGGTCTACGATGCCGCCCGCAGTGCCGTTGAACGGGCCCGCAGCGGCAAGGGGCCGACTCTGATCGAGGCGGTCAGTTATCGCCTCGGCGATCACACCACGGCCGACGATGCCACTCGCTATCGCGATGGGGGCGAGGTCGAGGCCGCCTGGGCCAAGGAGCCGGTCAAGCGGCTGCGCCAGTTTATGCACAGCCAGGGCTGGTGGGATGAAGAGCAGGAGCAGAGCCTGCTGGCGGAGGCTACCCGAGAGGTAGAGCAGGCGGTCGCCCGCTATGAGGCGATGGCGCCCCAGCCGCCGGAGGCGATGCTCGATTATCACTACGCCAGCCTGCCCGCCGAACTCGTGCCCCAGCGCGAGCGAGTGATTGCCAAGGGGATGAAGCAGGAGGTTGGCCATGAGTGAGATCAGTTTGCTGGAAGCGGTCAACATGGCTCTTCACTACGAGATGGAGCACGACCCGGATGTGGTGGTACTGGGCGAGGATGTGGGGGTCAACGGCGGGGTGTTTCGCGCCACCGTAGGGCTGCGCGACAAGTTCGGTTTCAAGCGGGTGATCGACACGCCGCTGGCCGAGGGATTGATCGCCGGGGTGGCGGTCGGCATGGCGACCCAGGGGCTCAAGCCGGTGGCTGAGTTCCAGTTTCAGGGCTTTATCTTCCCCGGGATGGAGCAGATCATCTGTCAGGCGGCGCGGATGCGAAACCGCACCCGTGGCCGCCTCTCCTGTCCCCTCGTCTATCGCTCCCCGTATGGCGCGGGCATTCATTCGCCTGAACATCACAGCGAGAGTGTCGAGGCGCTGTTTGCCCATATCCCTGGGCTACGGGTAGTGATCCCCTCCAGCCCGAGACGCGCCTATGGCCTGCTGCTCTCGGCCATCCGCGATCCGGATCCCGTGATGTTTTTCGAACCGGACCGCATTTATCGCTCGATGAAATCCGAGGTGGTGGATGACGGTGTCGGCTTGCCGCTGGATGTCTGCTTCACCCTGCGCCCGGGCCGGGATATCACGGTAGTGGCCTGGGGGGCCTGCATTCAGGAGGTGATGCGGGCGGCTAACCTGCTGGCCGAGCAGGATATCCAGTGCGAGGTGCTGGATCTGGCCACCATCAAGCCGCTGGATATGGAGACCATCCTCACCTCGGTACGCAAGACCGGCCGATTGCTGGTGGTACACGAGGCGTGTGGCAGCTTCGGGGTCGGGGCCGAAATTGTGGCGCGGGTGACCGAGCAGGCACTTCCCAGTCTCAAGGCGCCGCCCAAGCGGCTGACCGGCGTGGATGCCGCCGTTCCCTACTATCGCAACGAAGCGTATTACCTCATCACCGAGCAGGATATCGCCGATGCGGCTCATCAGCTGATGGAGAACCAGTGGCTATGAAATTTTTCAAATTACCGGATCTGGGTGAAGGGTTGGCCGAAGCCGAGATCGTCGAATGGAAGGTGAGTGCCGGTGATACCGTTGCGGTCGATCAGGTGCTCTTGTCGGTGGAAACGGCCAAGGCGCTGGTGGATGTACCCTCTCCGGTGGCCGGGGTGATCGTCCGTCTCTGCGGCGCCGAGGGGGATATCCTCCATATCGGTGCGCCGCTGGTGGAGTTCGAGGGGGGGGAGGATGATGGCACCGTGGTGGGAAAGGTGAGCGCCCATCAGCAGCATATCGAGGATCACTTCGTGGTGGGGGCCATTGCCCCGGGTGGTGCGCTGGTGCAAGCCATGCCTGCCGTGCGACTGCTGGCACAAAAACTGGGTCTGGATATCGACCGGATCAAGGGAAGTGGCAGCGGCGGCATGGTGACCGAGCTGGATGTGCAGCAGGCATTCGAGGCCCAGCAGAGCACTGGCAACGAATTCCTCAAAGGGTCGCGCAGGGCCATGGCCAAGGCGATGGAGCTCTCTCATCAGACTGTGGTGCCGGTCAGCATCACCGACGAGGTGGATTTGCGTCACTGGCGGCCTGATGAGGATGTGACGGTGCGCCTTATCAAGGCCATTGGCGTAGCGTGCCGCGCCGAGCCCTCAATGAATGCCTGGTTTGATGGCGACACCCTGTCACGGCGGCTGTTCAAAGAGGTCAATGTGGCTATCGCGGTGGATTCAAAGCATGGCCTCTATGTGCCGGTGATGGAGAACGTGGCCGAGCGGGAGGGGGCAGATATCCGGCAGGGGCTGGATCGGATGATCGCCGATGTGAAGGCACGCGCCGTGCCGCGCGAGATGTTGCAGGGGGCGACCATTACGCTCACCAATTTCGGCGCCATCGCAGGCCGCTATGCCAGCCCCATTGTCACGCCGCCGCAGGTAGCCATCATAGGGGCAGGCAAACTGTTCGAAAAAGTGGTGTTCATCCATGGTGAAGCGCGTCCCGTCAGGGCATTGCCGCTGTCGATGACATTTGACCACAGAGCCTGTACTGGCGGGGAGGCTGCTCGTTTTCTCAGAGCACTGGTCGAAGCGTTGGAAGCGGCCACCTTATAACGGTTTGTGCCCTGCCGTTGGCAGGGCACAAATTTGTTTGCGTAATCTACAAAGCCACGTATAATCCAAACCAGCTTGAAAGGGCGATAGTTATGTCAATGAATACGATGTTTCACATCTTGTCCTGTTGTTCATAAGTTAATCCCGTTTTTTGAGCTTTACCCGCTGAAAAGCATAAGTAATTATTTTGAATACAGGTTTAAAAGATATGTCTAACATGATCACCGGTACCGTTAAGTTTTTCAACGAAACCAAAGGTTTTGGCTTCATCCAGCAAGAAAACGGCCCGGACGTTTTCGTTCACTTCAGCGCCATTCAAGGTAACGGTTTCCGTACCCTGGCTGAAGGTCAGCGCGTACAGTTCTCTGTGACCCAAGGTCAGAAAGGCCCGCAGGCTGAGAACGTAACCGCTCTGTAATTCTTACAGAATTTAAGAAAGCCGTGGTACCTCTGGTGCCACGGCTTTTTGTTTATCTGGCTTCTGCTACTGACTCCCATGTGCTGAATCATGCTGCTATCGCTCCTGCTTGCTGCCACCTTGACGCTGACGTCCGATGCGCCGGTACCGGTGCAATCCGCGATGGAAGCGCAGGTGATCTGCCAGCAGTTTGTCCAGGTCCGAATAGGTGCTGCGCTGCAACCCGATGAGGTAAATGCGCGACTGGTACCTGAGAGGGAGGGGGAGTGGCTGGTGGATGGCAAAGTAAAAGGACCCGAAGGTCCTTTGCTGTTTGCCTGTCATCTTCACCAAGGGGAGCGCTGGGAGCTACTCAACTTTTCACTCTGGGCACCACAGCCGGTCAAAGCGGTTTGAGTGCGACCAACAGATGTTGCAGGTGTTCAACCATGGTCATGCCAAACGGGGTGAGATAGCCGCCATCTTCTGCGCTGATGAGCCCCTGTTGATGCAGACGGGCTGCCGCTTGGCACAACTCTTCAGACATATCGCTGCGTAATTTAATCCCCAGGCTCATGTTGGCCGGATCAAAGCATGCCAGTATTTTCAAATCGTTCACGAATTCGTTAGAAACCTGGTCGATCCCAATCATGGATTTACTCCTTACGCTAAAGATGTATGCAAACTAGCATCCCCGGATCCACTTTAGTGGGCGCTGGCTCAAATTATTGATCTTTGGCTGGATGCTGCGTTTCAAATGCTGTTTTTTTCGGCGTAATCAGATGGTTGGCTGACAGCTTCGCCAAGGGCCGAGCCGGACCAAACGTGGTAGGATAGGGCACTTCTTTATATCGGACGGTCTATTGGTGGCTGTTCGCCCTGTTCAAGGTATCGCTCATGGTCAAGATCACTCTGGTATCCCTGCTGCATTCACTTTGTACCCGCTTTCCGGTTTACCCCGCTGCTTCGTTGACGTCCCTGTTGAATGCCCATCAGGGCGAGGTGTGGTTACCTGCACGCAAGGGGGCCGACATTGCGCTGTTACGCAAGCATGCCAAGGGGGCTCATGAGCTGGCGTCACTCGATGCGGGCTGGTGTGATTTTGCCGCCAGCGACAGCGGTGATACACCCGAGCTGGATGCACTGGCCAACTACGACAGCGAGATGATGGATAACCTGCTGATGTACTGGCACACCGCCGCCAAGATCAACAGCCCGATCACCGATAACCTGTTCGAGCTGCGTCGCGAAGTGGTGGATGAAGCCCACGGGGTGAAACTCGCTGCCGCCTGGGAGCAGCAACAACAGCTGCGTTTTGAGCAGCTGATGGCGATGGCGGCCAATGGCCGGGATCTGCTCTGCTTTGTCGAGGTGGAGTCCGCCTACTGGCTGCGGCAAAAGCTGAGCGAGCAGCCTGATGTGGAGCTGATCACCCCTGCGTTGTAAAAGGGGCAATATGATAGCTGGCGGTCTCGTTATCGAGGAGGCTGCTCTATCCTTATTTGCGTCATTGTCCTCCCCATCCGGTGCCAAGGGGCTGCAAGCTGGACAAGCTGACGACAAGATGTGAACATGGCGCCCTTTATCGAGAGAGAGACTTGGCCAATGAGCTATGAACTGAGCGACACCGAGCGCAATGCCGCGCTGCAACTGAACGCCGATTACCGTTACGATCACTTCATCAGCAAGCTGGTCGAGCATGAAGAGCTGTTCGTCCTGACTGACGAGCATGGCGTCATGATGCTGACCACCGACGATGAAGATTGCATCCCGGTATGGCCGCACCCGGAGTACGCCAAGGCGTGGGCCGAAGGTGAGTGGGCCGATTGCAAGCCGCAGTCCATCACCCTCAAGGTGTGGCTGGAGCGCTGGGTTGACGGTATGGAGCAGGATGAGCTGTGTGTTGCCGTGTTCCCGACCCCGGATCAGGAAGGCATCGTACTGGAGCCGGCTGACGTGGCTGACGCCATTGCCGAGAAGCAGGCCAAACGCGGCTGATCACCGCTCGATTCGCAACACCGGTTGCCAACAAAGACCCCGCTCTCTGGCGGGGTCTTTGTTTTAGGTCTGTTTGCCAAACGAGTTGTGGCTATCAGGGCTGGCGATAGGTGGTATCAATGATGGGCGCGGCCGGGAAGGTCTTGCCGCTCTTGATAGCTGCCCTGGTCTCGGATTTTAGCTCTTCATCGATCCATAGCAGACCGCCATAGCTGTAACCGCTGTTGTCGCCACCGAGGGGCCAGTAGAGCTGCTCGCTCTTGGGCGTTGCAGGTACTTTTGGCAGTTTGATCCAGCGCCAGGCGCCTTCCCGGGTGTAGGGCACCTGATAGGCGGGGACGAAGCTGGCCAGCTCATAGAGCCGCTGCTGGATCTGCCGTGACAGGGCCGCCTTTTTGGCAAAGTCGAATTCCTTGTCATACTGCTCCACCAGCGCCGTGATGGCCTCGTCATCGATGTTCATGATGTTGTTGGTCTGGGGCTTGTTGGCGTTGACCTTGTGGAAGAACTCCCAATAGGCGGGATAGCGGCTGCTCGCCCAGGCCATCCAGGCGCTCTGATGCTTTTTCTCCAGCATCGATTTGAAACCGGCCGAGGCATCCATCAGGTTGAGCTCCAGATTAAGCCCCGCCTTCTTGGCCTCTTCACGCAACAGCGTGAGCCGCTGGGCGTGCTCCGCCGTGGTGTAGGTGATAGCGAGGGTAAGTGACTGCCCCTTGTCGTTTTGCAAAATTCCCTGCGGTCCCACTTTTTTGAAACCGGCTTTGGCAAAGTATTCCCGTGCCAGTTTGGGGTCGAACGGACGGGCCTTGATCTCGCTGTTGGTCAACTCACCCTGACCTGAGCCATAACTGTTGAGTCGCTGGTAATCCCCCCGCAGCAGGGTGGCGAGCATTTTGTCGAAATTGAGGGCATGCTGGATGCCGAGGCGAACATCGAGATTGCGCAGCAGCGGATCGGCGGTGTTGAGATAGAGCCCCATCGGCGGTTGCGGGGTCTGGTTGTAGAACCAGCGCCGCTCGATGTAACCCTGCTCGAACTCGGCGGTGTTGGTCTTGTCGTGCCACCAGTTGGGGATCACCAGCGGGAAGCTGTCGAGATCGCCGCGCAGGAAGTGCTGCCAGGCGATGTTCAGATCCCTGAGCACCTTGATCTCGATCCGCGCAGGATTGAAGCGATGCTGGAAGTAGCGCTCGTCATCCCCCCACCAGTTTTCAACCCGTTTGAAGGTGACCGATTTACCCTTTTTCACCTGATCGATCTGATAGGGGCCGGTGACCGGCAACACCTTCCAGTTGTACTCCTTGACCCAGTTGGCGGTGAGCTTGATGGCGTGGCTCGGCTCCGGGCTGATGGGCAGTGATTCGAGTAGATCCTGGCGGCTCTTTTCGGTGCCGCTGGTGATGGCCAGGGTGTGATCATCAAACTTGGTGATATCGGTTATCTGGGTGCTGTAGTAGTTGTTGTACCAGGGGTCGTTGATCTCCTTGCTGCGCATCATCTTGAGGGTAAAGAGCCAGTCATCGGCGGTGACCGGCTGGCCGTCTGACCAGCGCGCCTTGGGATTGATGCGAAAATAGAGGGTCTTGTTGTCGGCGCCGAAAGCCCACTCGTTTGCCAGCATCGGTATGGGGTTGCCGGTAACGGGATGAGTGCTCAGCAGTGGCAGGTTGGTTTCCCGCACGTAACCGGCAAAGCCGCCGTTGGAGTCGGGGCCATATTTGCGCAGGGTCAGGGGGAAGCTGGTCATAAAGGTGCGAAAGGTGCCGCCGCGTTTGGCGGCCGGATCGGCATAGAGAGGATCCTGGTTGTTGCTCTCCCACTTCAAGTCGGCAGGCAGCGTGGCACTCCAGCCAAACGGGCTCCAGCACAGGGTCAGGGTGATAGCGGTGGCGCGAATGATAGGGGAGAGTCGGCGCTCCCCGGCGGTGATGGTCGATGGCATGTCCTTGCTCTCCTGAAGTCTGCTTCCTGCAGATCACGCACTGGTGATGTCAGTCCCGATGGGGACTGGCTCATCATGGAAATTTTATCCTGTCAGGTCAATGAAATAGCGTAAATGGGCAGGCGCTCATCATGTCGCTCTCTGTGGTTTGAGCCAGCGCAATCGGCTACCCAGCAGATGGACCACAAAGCCGAGCAGCACCAGAGCTGAGCCCAGCCACTGCAAGGCGGTCGGATGTTCATCTAGCAGCAGGGCGGCCGCCACCATGCCGACACAGGGGATCAGCAGGGAGAGCGGCGCCACCTGCGCCACTGGATAGCGCATCAGCAGTCGTCCCCACAGGCCGTAACCCAGCCAGGTCGCGACATACGAGAGATAGAGCACGCACAGCAATCCCTGCCAGCTGAAGTTGAGCAGGCTGCTGGCCATCAGCTCCGGCCCTTCGAACTGCCAGGATAGAGCGAAAAACGGTACTATCGGTACCAGACCGCCCCAGGCGATCAGGCTCGGCAGCGTGGTCTGGTAGCGTAGACCAATCTGGCGATTGATGACGTTGCCAAGGCCCCAACAGGCTGCGGCGCACAGCGTCAGGATAAACCCGAGCAAGGTCAGGTTGCCTTCACCGTGGGTGGCAATGAGATAGAGGCCGAAACCCGCCAAGGGCAACGCCACCCAGTGGTGGGGTTGCCAGCGTTCCCCGAGCCAGATCATTGCAAAAAGCAGGGTGAACACCACCTGGGATTGCAGCACCAGCGAGGCCATACCTGCGGGCATGCCGAATTTCATGGCACTGAACAAAAATGCGAATTGACCGAGACTGATGGCGCCACCATAGGCCAGCAGCCAGCGCCAGGGCATGGCGGGTTTGGGCACCAGCAAGATGGCGGGGAAGACCACGCCGATAAAGCGCAGCGCACCCAGCAGCAGGGGGGGAATCCCCTCCAGTCCCCACTTGATGGCGACGAAGTTGAGCCCCCAGCAGAGGATGACCAGAGCGGCCAGACACTTGTCCTTGGTTTGCATGGTTGAAATCCTTGTCATCAGCAGTGCGGCGAGTGGGTGGGTTTACACAGCTCGGCGCGATCGGCAAGGGGGGGAGCATACCCTTGTGCAGGTGGTGAGTGTCAAGAAGAAAGACCCGTTTGGATTTTTCTGGTGGCAGGTCCTGATGGCAAGATCTGGGCAGATCAGGCCGCAACGCAGTGCAGGGTGATCCCCTTGGCCGCGATGGCTGCCCGCATGGGGGCGGGCAGGGCATCGTCGGTAACCAGCACGTTGATCTGGCCCGGCGCGCCAAGCTGGCTCGGGTGGATGGCGCCAAATTTGCTGCTGTCGGTGATCACCACATTGGTCATCCCCTTGGCCAGCACGCTGTTGACCACATCGGCCCGCATCATGTCGCGGCCGGTAAAACCCATCTCGGGATGAAAACCGTCGACCCCGATAAAGGCCTTGGAGAAGTGCACCTGCTCGATGCAGAGGCGAGTGAGCGGCCCCACCACGCTCTCGCTCTGATGCTGGAACAGCCCGCCGAGCAGCACCACCTGAGCCGGGGTGTCTTTGAGCAGATGAGCGATATAGCTGCTGATGGTGATGATGGTGACCCGCTTGTGCAGGGCCAGATGGCGGGCCAGCAGGGCGTTGGCGCTGCCCCCCTCGATAAAGACCGTCTCGCCATCTTCCACCAGCTGGGCGGCCCGCTCGGCGAGGCGCTCCTTGAGCAGGTAATTGATGTTCATCCGGGCATCCGGGTCATCGGTCTCCAGCGCCATGGCCGAGCCGTGTACCCGTCTGAGCAGTCCCTGTTTCTCCAGCGCGGTGAGGTCGTTGCGCACCGTCACCTCAGACACGCCTGTGTGTCGGGAGAGTTCACTCACGCTCATCTTGCGAGCCTGATGGACCAGAGTGAGGATCAATTGGTGGCGTGGATTCATGGTGCGCTCACATGCAAGGTGGTGGATAGCGGCAAGCCACCCGAGGGTGGCTTGCCAATCATATGACGTCACAGGCGCCATGGGGGGCGCCCCGTCAGAGACTGTGCTCGGTGCGGGCGATGATATCATCTTGCGCATCTGGGGATAAGGCGGTGAAGAAGGCCGAATAGCCCGCCACCCGTACCACCAGATCCCGGTACTGATCCGGATTGGCTTTGGCCGCCAGCAAGGTCTCCCGCGAGACAATGTTGTACTGCACGTGCCACCCCTTGTGCACCTCGAAGAAGGTGCGCAGCAGGCTCATCAGCTTGGCCTTGTCCCGCTCGTTCTCAAGGCTCTCCGGACTCAACTTCTGGTTGAGCAACACCCCGCCGAGGATGGCCGCCGTGGGCAGCTTGCCGATGGAGTTGAGCACCGCCGTCGGGCCGAGACGATCCGACCCCGAGGAGGGGCTGGCCCCTTCTGCCAGCGGCGTGCGGGCGTGGCGCCCATCCGGGGTGGCCATGGTGGCGGCACCGAAGGGCACGTTGGCGGAGATGGAGGAGGTGCCGGCATAGTAGGTGCCGCCGATGGGGCCGCGGCCGAAGCGGGTGTTGTGCAACCCCTTGAGCTCGTCGATGTAACTCTGGTAAGCCTGCACCAGCAGCAGGTCAACCTCGTCCAGATCGTTGCCATATTTGGGGGCGGCGTTGGTGAAGCGCTGACGCAGCTGCTCCCCTGCCAGCCCGGCATAATCTTGTTCGAGTGCTTCGGCCAGCTCTTGCTGATCCACAATCCCCTGCTCGAACACCAGTTTCTTCAGGGCTGCCAGGCTGTTACCGAGGTTGGCGATCCCCACCTGCAGACCGGAGACCCAGTCATAGACGGCGCCCCCCTCCTTGATGGTTTTGCCGCGCTCGATGCAGTCATCCACCAGGGTGCTGCAGAGGATGTCATGGGCTTGAGCCTCCAGCACGCTGTCGACCACGCAGTCGATCTCGATGGATTTGCGGGTGAAGTAGCGCACTTGCTCATCCCAGCGGGCCATCACCTCGTCAAAGTTGCCAAAGCTCCCGTCTCGCAGCGACTGGGGCTGGGGCAGGAATACCTTGCCGGTGGTGGCATCGCGGCCGCCATCAAGGGAGGCCAGCAGGATGCGGGCGAAGTTGATAAAGCTCATGCCGGTGCAGCGGTAGCCCCACTTGCCGGGCACGGCGGTCTCGATGCAGCCGATGGCGGCGTAGTGGTGGGCATCCTCGACGCTCACCCCGAGCTTGATGAACTCGGGGATCACCACCTCGTCGTTGTTGAAGGCGGGCATGCCAAAGCCGCAGCGGATCACCTGAATGCAGGCGTCGAGGAAGTCCTCGCTCATCCCGGCGTGGTAGCGCACCGAGAGGTTGGGCTGGGTGGATCGCAGCTGGCCGCAGGACTCCAGAATCGTGTAGGAGAGGCCGTTGACCGCGTCATGGGCACTGCCATCCCGCCAGTTCTGGCCGCCGATGGTGACGTTCTGATAGAGCGGGCTGCCGGCGGAGGCTTTGGAGTGGGTGCCGGAGCGGATCTTGTTCACCTCCAGCAACTTGAGCCAGCAGCCTTGCAGCAGTTCGATGGCGCGCGTTCGAGGCAGGGATTCCGACAATTCCACCTCGCGGCGATACCAGGGGTAGAGGTACTGATCCATCCGGCCAAACGACACCGAGTGACCGTTGGATTCGATCTGCAGGATGAGCTGGATAAAGTAGCAGAGCTGCAGCGCCTGCCAGAAGGTCACGGGGGGCTGGTGGGCGATATGGGCGCAGTTGAGCGCTATGGTCTCAAGCTCGTTTCGGCGCTCGGGGCGAGATTCTTGTGCAGCCATATCATGGGCAAGTGCGGTGTAGCGCGAGATGTGAGCGCTGACCGCATCCAGAGTGATGGCGACGGCGTGCAGGAACTGCTCGCGCTGCAGATCGGCCCAATCCGCCAGATCCAGCCGACTGCGGCGCTCGGCCACCTTGGCCTTGAAGCCATCGAGACCCAGCGTGAGCAGCTCCTCATAGTTGACCGCGAGGTGGGCATCCCCCGAGGTCATGTTGCCCTCGGCCTTGATGATGCCGCTCTCCAGCAGTGCTTTCTGCTCATCGGTAAAGAGGCCGAAGCAGCGATCCTGCACCGTCTGGCCACGCCAGAAGGGGGTGAGGGCGTGGATGGCCAGCTTGTCTGCCTCGCTCACCGCAAAGCCGGCGCCGGGACGGTCTGCCAGCTCGTCGATCTCCTTCTCAATCCAGCTCACCGTGTACTCAGGAAACAGTGGCGCCGCCCGTACCTGACTGGCCTGATTGCCGACGATCAGCTCGTCGTGCTTGATCCAGATGGTGCGCTCCTTGAGGTGATGGGCCAGCGCCAGGGCGCGGCGCACCGGCAGCGGCCGGGCGAGGTGAGCCTGATAGGCCTCGGTGTAGTGGCGGGCACGCTCGGTGCAGACCGGTGGCTGAACGATGTGGATCAGGCTCTCTTTGTGGGCGCGGATCCGCGGGCTGAGGGTATTGAGGTCGAGCTGGGTCATGATCTTATCCTCTGGTCACAGGGGTCAGCCCCTGGCGTTGGGCGTATGCGTGGGCAAAGTGGAGTAAATCGGTGTCGTCGAGCGGTGTCTCCGGCGCCTGATAGGGCAGATCCAGCAGGGCATATTTGCCCACGCCTAAGGTGTGGTAGGGGAGGAAGTGGATCTCCTGCACGGTGCCGAGACTGGCGGCGGTGTCGGTGATGGCGCTGATCGATGCGCGGTCGGCATTGAAGCCGGGAATGAGCGGCACCCGGATCTGCATCGGCACGCCGTATTCGGCCAAGCGTTTGAGGTTCGCGATGGGCAGCTCCACCTTGCCGCGGGTCCAGTGGAAGAAGCGTTCTTTATCGACGTGTTTGAGATCTGCCAGCACCAGATCCAGTGAGGGGAGGCTTGGCTCAATCTGGTGCCATGGCACATGCAGGCAGCTCTCGACTGCGGTGTGCAGCCCTTCGGCCTTGCAGCGGGCGAGCAGGGACGCGGCAAAGTCGGGCTGCATGAAGGGCTCGCCGCCGGAGAGGGTGACGCCACCGCCGCTGCGCTCGAAGAAGGGACGATCCCGCAAGAGGGTGTCCATCAGGGTGTCCAGCGTTTCATCGCGGCCGCACACCTGCAGCGCTTCGCTGGGGCAGAGGCCACGCAGCCGTTCCATATCGTCGGCCTTGAGGGCTGAGCGGCTGAGCTGGATGCCCTCGCTGTCACGCAAGATTGCCGGACAAGCCTGGCTGCAGAGCTGGCATCCCTCGATGCACTGGCGCCGGTCGAGTAGTATGTCCGGCTTGGGAGAGCGGCTTTCCGGGTTTTGACACCAGCGACAGGCCAGCGAGCACCCCTTGAGAAACACCAGGGTGCGAATGCCGGGGCCATCGTGAGTTGAATATCGTTGCAGGTCGAAAATCATACCGCCTCCTTTTGTATTTGCATTCTATTTGCTTTCATTCGAAAGTTGATTTGATTTCGATCAAGTATTTCGAAGATGTTTTATCGCTAGAATGGCGACATATTGAACATCCCGTTAAGGAGTTAGAGATGGAGCTGTATCTCGATACCGCCGATGTGGTGGCAGTGCGTCGCTGGTCACGGATCCTGCCGTTGGCCGGTGTCACCACCAATCCTTCCATTACCGCCGCCGGGGGATTGCCGCTCTGTGAGCTGCTGCCCGCCCTGCGCGACGTGTTGGGCCCCAAGGCGCGCCTGTTTGCCCAGGTGATGGCCAAAACCGAAACCGAGATGGTGCGCGAGGCATTCGCCCTGCGTGAACTGGACCCGGATCTGGTGATTAAGATCCCGGTGTGCGCAGAGGGGCTGGCTGCCATCAAGAGCCTGACCGCCAACGGTGTGCCGACGTTGGGCACCGCTGTCTATACCCCGCTGCAGGGTTGGCTGGCGGCGGTGGCGGGGGCGGAATATGTCGCGCCCTACGTTAACCGGCTGGATGCCCAAGGTGGAGATGGCATTGCCACCGTGCAGGAGCTGCAACAGCTGCTTGCGCTGCACGCACCGAACAGCAAGGTGCTGGCGGCGTCATTCCGTACCCCGCGCCAGGCGCTCGACTGCCTGCTGGCTGGTTGCCAATCGATCACCTTGCCGCTCGATGTGGCGGAGCAGTTGCTGAACGTGCCAGCGGTGGATGCTGCGCTAGCGAAGTTTGATCAGGATTGGCAGCGCGCCTTCGGTCGCTGATCCCGGTGACAAGCTGATTGCCGTAATTGAGAGGGGGAGGGTGAAGACGCGCGGGTGATGGGGATTGACCGACTAGACTGGAAAGAGGTGGCCACGTTCGCGGGCCGCCCTGCAGTCTACCGGAGGTATCCCATGAGCGACCATCTGCTACTCCCCCATGGTGAAGATTTGCGTCGTGCGGTGCTTTGGCTCAGCGAGCATCACCAGCACGATCTCGCCGCCATTGAAGAGGCCAGCCTGCGTTTTGATCTCTCGCCGCTGGATGAGGAGTTTCTGATCCGGCACTGGCTCGACAGCCAGCGCCAATCATGAAGATCCGAGGTGAGAGATTTAGAAGAAGTTGGCGAGGTTGATGCCAAACTCTTTGGGGTCGACCGTGTTTTCGATGCTCTCCTGCACCCCTGACTTGGCCAGATCCAGCCACTGTACGTCGAGGTAGTGACGCTGGGTGGCGTGATAGATCACCTTGACCACCGGCTTGAGCGGCTGCTGCTCGTTGCGCTGCATCACGATAGCCAAGCGCTGGTTTGAGAGCTGTACCAGAGTGCCCACCGGATAGACCCCCATGCACTTGATGAACTTGGTAACCAGTTCGGCATCAAAGTGCTGATTGATCCCCTTGAGCAGAATGCGGAAGGCCTGGGTCGGCTGCATACCTGCTTTGTAGACCCGATCTGCGGTGATGGCATCATAGACATCGACGATGCCGCTCATCCGGGTATAGAGGGAGAGCTGCTCCCCCTTGAGTCGCTGCGGATAGCCGGAGCCATCGAGCCGCTCGTGGTGGTTGGCGGCCACCTCCAGCATGGTGGGGGTAATGCCAGGGGTATTGCTGAGGATCTCGTAACTGTGCACCACATGCTGACGCATGATGGCGAACTCCTCATCGGTCAGCTTGCCCGGTTTGTGGAGCACCTCATCCGGAGTCATGATCTTGCCCACATCGTGCAGCAGGCCACCCAGGGTCAGCTCCTTGAGCACGCTGCGCTCCAGTCCCAGATAGCGGCCGAAGTTGGCCAGCAGAATGGCCACGTTCATGGAGTGCTCCATCAGGTAGGCATCCTTGGCGCGAATACGGGCCAGACAGAGCATGGCATCACCGTGGGTGAACATGGTGTCCACCATCTCTTCGGCGACTTCGGCCAGCGGGGTGATGTCGATGGGTTCACCCGCTTTGAGGTGACGAATGAACTTGCCTTGCAGCTCGCGCGCTTCCTGATAGAGGCGGCGGATTTTAAGCTCCCGTCCTTCTCCGTTGGCACTGGCCCGGCGCCCTACCTGGGCGCTGTTGGCATTGAGATCGGGGGAGGTAACGGCGTCACTCTCGGCACTGCCCAGCTTGCTGCGGGCCAGGTCGATGCGTACCGTGAGCACCCCCTGACGCACCAGATTGGCAATTTGCGCCACGCTGGTCACCAAGCCCATCTGGGCGATCTCCATCCCACCTGTCTGGCTGGCGATAGCAATGACATACATGCCGGGTTTCAGCTGGTTGACGGGAATGACGGGATAGGATGCTTGAGACTTCATGAGGGCTTCCTGACTCTTATTATTATGAGTATCGTTCGGATGGGTCACACCGGAGAAGTGTAACATCGGATGACCAGTTCGTCATAATTGGCAACCCCTTAACAGTGGCGTTGTCGCCCCCGCCCGATATAATGACGCCCCTTTACTTGTTGGACTCCGAGGTTGTGAATGCGGCTTGATAAATTTCTGTGCGATTGTTCCGATTTGACCCGCTCGCTGGCAGGCAAACTGATCCGTCAGGGTGAGGTCATGGTGGATGGCATTGTGGTCAAGCAGCCCGCCTTTCATATCAATGAGCAGAGCCAGATCGAGTTTGACGGCGTGCTGCTGACGCTGGAGCAGCGCAACCGCTATTTCATGCTGCACAAGCCGGAAGGTTACGTCTGCTCCAACGAGGATCCGGATCACCCGACCGTCTTCTTCCTGATGGATGAACCGGCGATGGGCAAGCTGCATGTAGTGGGGCGCCTCGACCTCGATACCACGGGTCTGGTGCTGGTGACAGATGACGGTCAATGGTCCCACCGTATCACCTCGCCGCGCCACGAGTGTGCCAAGACCTATCACGTCTGGCTGGCCGATCCGGTGAGCCCGGATGCAATCGCGCTGTTCGCCGAAGGGGTCTACCTGCGTAACGAGACCGATAAAACCCGTCCTGCCCAGCTGGAAATTCTCGGTGAGTGCGAGGCCCGTCTGACCATCCACGAAGGCAAGTACCATCAGGTCAAGCGGATGTTTGCCTCCATCGGCAACAAGGTCGTTGGCTTGCATCGCGAGCGGGTGGGCGGTCTGACGCTGGATGAAGAGTTGGCTCCTGGTGAATACCGCGAGCTGACCGTTGAGGAGATTGCCCTGTTCTGATCTGGGATGGTGCCGGGTGTCAGTGAGTGCTGAAACCCAGTACTAGCGCGGTACCCAGGGTGGCAATCAGTGCCCCCGCCCAGGCGGCAATGGATGGCCGCTCCCCCGAGTGCCACCACAACAGCGGCAGCAGCAGTACCGGCGTGGTGGAGGAGAGAATGGCCACCATGCCCACCTCGCCCTGCCGCAACGCCATCAGGATCAGTGTCATCCCCAGCCCCATCGCCAGAAAACCGTTGGTGGCAATCATGGTGAGGATATGACGATTGACCGGTTTGAGCGGCATGGCCAGCGGCAAGCGCCCCAGCCGCAGGACGCAGTGGGCCAGCAGGGCACTGACCATCCGGATACCCGATGCACTCACCGCATCCACCTCACCACTCATCATCACCGGCTTGGCGATGATGGCTCCCACGCTTTGACAAAGTGCCGCCGTCAGGCCAAGGCCAATTCCCAGCGCCAGATTGCCACGGATCTGCTCCCACTCGTTGCTGCTACTGCGTCTGCCAAACAGGATTGCCAGCATCACGCCAGCAAAGACCAGCACGCCCCCCAGCAGTCGCCAGCCCGTCAGCTGTTCATTAAAGAGCCAGAGCCCAAGCTGGGCGGAAAACAGCGCATGGCAGGAGAAGAGCAGGGCACTGCGTCTTGGCCCCAGCCGATTCATGCAGGCAAACAGCGCGGTATCGCCCACGAAGATGCCGACCAGCCCCGAGATGGCGAGCAGGGGCAGGGCGCTTGCGGTGAGGGTTTGCCAGCCACCGGTGAGCAGACTCATGGTGCCGAGCATCAGGCTGACCAGAAACATGCGCCAGCGGCTGTAGGCAAATGCGCCGAGATGACGGGCCGGTTTGACCGAAATTAGCGCTGCAATTGCCCATAAACTGGCCGACGCGAGGGCCAGCCACTCATAACCCATAAAAACTCCTGAAAAAATTAACCCGAAAGACTCCATCTCCCGGGCAAGCCCGATACAATACGGGGCGTTTTCGGGGATAACAAGAGCGGCATCAGGCATTCATCAGGCGCGCCGTCGGCCTTCCCCTCCTGCAGTGGTTTTATTCGAGGTTTTGTCATGAGGTATGGTTTCTTCCCCAAGCTGGCGCAACGCTGGCTCTCCCCGCTATTGCTTGCCGTGCTGGCTGGGCCCCTGGCCCATGCCACCACAGTTGAGCAGCAGCCTCTGCTTGCCGATCGGCAAACCCTGGTCAAGGGCAACGGTGCCGAGCCGGAGTCACTGGATCCGGCGCTGATGCGCTCCGGTTTTCCGGGGGAGGCCGTGCTGGTCGATCTGTTTGAAGGGCTGGTCAGCGAAGATGGTCAGGGGCATATAGTCCCCGCTCAGGCACAGCGCTGGGAGGTGAGTGAAGATGGGCTGGAGTGGCGATTCTTCCTACGCCCCCAACTGAAGTGGTCCAATGGTGAGCCGCTGGTGGCCGCTGATTTTGTCTATGCCTGGCGCCGTCTGCTCGATCCGGCCATCAACTCCCCTTCTGCCGGATTGCTGCTGGCGACGGGGATCAACAATGCGCAATCCATCTATGCCGGCGCGCTGGAGCTCGGCAATCTGGGCATTGAAGCGCAAAGCGATCAGATTTTGAAAATCACCCTAGAGCGGCCGGCTCCCTATTTCCTGCAGCTCATCAGTCAGCGCCCCTTTGTGCCGGTCAATCAGAAGGCGATAGCTAAATTTGGCAAGCAGTGGACCGAGCCCGGCAAGCTGGTGAGCAATGGTGCTTATCGGTTGGCAAGCTGGACGCCTAATGAGCGGATAGAAGCCGAGCGCAATATCCACTACTGGGATGACCTTCACACCCGTATCGGACGGGTCACCTACCTGCCGATCACCTCGCAACATGCCGAAAGGCTGCGTTATGAGGCTGGTGAAATCCAGCTCACCAACAAGGTCTCCCTCGGCTATTACCAGAAGATGAAGCGCGAATCTCCGGAGCGGCTCTGGGGCTTGCCGCTGTTTGGCACCTATCTCTATGCGTTCAATCTGAAGCGCCCCGAACTGCAGGATGTGCGGGTGCGTCAGGCGCTCTCCATAGCGGTTGATCGACAGTTGCTCATTGAATCGGTGAGCGGGCAGGATGAACAGGCGGCATGGTCGCTGTTGCCGGAGATGCCGGGTTACCCCCGGGTGATATTGCCTGTGGCGCTTGAAGATATGCCAACCCGCCAGGCCAAAGCGGCAGCGTTGCTGTCAGCGGCCGGGTATAACAGTGCCAATCCACTCAAGCTGAGCATTACCTACAACAGCGCAGAAACCCACAAGCAGATGGCGATGGCCATTGCTGCCATGTGGCAGAAGCTGGGGGTGCAGGTCACCCTCAACAGTCTGGAGTGGGGCGCCTATCAGGTGGCCAAGGATAGCGGTGATTTCCAGGTGGCCAGAAGCTTCCTGTTTGGCGATTACGTGGAGCCGTCAGCCATGCTGGGCAGCTTCCGTTGTCAGGATCTGCGCAACGAGAGCGGCTACTGCAATCCCGACTTTGATCTGCTGCTGGAGCAGGCAGCCAATACGCTGGACAGCGCGAGCCGGGTTGAACTCTACCGGCATGCCGAACAGTTGCTGCTTGAGGAGGCGCCGATCCTCCCCGTGTATCATTACAATCAGATGAGACTGGTCGATCCCGCGCTGCGAGGGCTGCCCAGCCAGAATTTGAAAGGGACGATTGCCACCAAGGATCTCTATTTCAGCCCGCAGTGAGGAGCATTTCATGAAACTTGCCATCATTTCCGACATCCACGGCAGCATCATTGCGCTGGAGCGAGTACTGACCCAACTTGAGCCCTGGCAGCCGGATCACTATCTGCTGCTCGGCGATCTGCTCAACCATGGCCCGCGCAATCCTCTGCCGGAAGAATATAACCCGGCCGCCGTGGCTGATCGGCTCAACGAGCTGGCACCGCAGATCATCGCGGTGCGGGGCAATTGTGATTCCGAAGTGGATCAGATGCTGTTGCGCTTTCCCATTACCGCCCCCTACAACCAGCTGCTGGTCGATGAGCGGCGCTGGTTTGTCAGCCATGGTCATCTTTACCGTCCGGACGAGGTTCAGCTCCCGGCGGGCAGTCTGTTCCTGAGTGGTCACACCCATGTGCCGGTGCTGGAGTGGCAGGGGGATCGGGTATTGATGAACCCGGGATCGATCTGTTTCCCGCGCGGCGAGCTGCCTGCCAGTTACGGGTGCTATGAGGACGGGGTACTGCGCGTCAATGCGTGTGAGGACGGGCGAGAGCTGTTGCGACTGGAGCTTTAAAACGGACAGCAAAATGCAAGGCCTGATAAGAGATGTCAGGCCTTGATACCGTAGGAGCGGGTGCCAGAGCGAGTGTTGCCCTTGGCGTCATAGGTCAGGCTGTTGCGATCGCGCAGCTGACTCAGAAAGGTTGCCAGACGACGGTTTGAGACGATGCTCAATTCAAGCAAGCGACCGTTGATATCATTTTGTGCCTGGCAAGCATCCAGTTTTGAACGAAGCTGCGCCATCTCGTCGGGATAGGCTGCCAGCTGCAGTGCCAGTTCCGGCATCTCTGCGAGGGTCTTGTCCAGCGTTTCTATCGCAGCAAGCAACTGCTGTTTGCGCTCGGTCAGTGCGGGCAGGGCCAGTGCCTGATGCTGTTCGAGCAAGCTGAACTCCTCTTCCAGAATGCCTTGCATCTGGCTGAGGTAATCATCTTGGGTGTGCAGTAACGAAGGTAAGTCCATCATCCCAGAACTTTGTCCAGATTGGCCTCGAAACTGAACATCTTCTTGGCCACAGCGTCGCTGTTAACCTGATATTCGCCACTCGCGACGGCTTTTTTCAGCCGTTCGACCTTGCTCTCATTGCCGGTCGAGGCGGTATTGAGGTTTTGTTGCATCTTTTGCAATTGTTGCGCCTCACTGGTCAAGGAGACGGAGTCCAGCTTGACAGTAGCCGCTTTGTTTTCGGGCGATGAGGTGACTGACTTGCTGCCTGTCCCCTGGCTATTAGCGGTATTTTGCAACCGATTATTCGCCAAGTTGTTGATATTGTTGATGGCCATTTTAGTTACCTTCGTCTGCTTTAAGGTTTGCTTACCTGTTTATCGGTGTGGCAGATCAAAACTTTAGAAAAAAGTTGTCAAGGATCCGGATTTAAAAAGTGACCGATACGGCACCTACCGCACTGACTTTACCCTCAACGGTTTTGCCGGAGCGAATATTGACGAGTTTGATGATCTCTCCGAAGCTGCCATCTTGCAAGGCTCGGGCCATAGTTTTGATCTGGAAGTTGCTGTTTTCTGCCGTCAGGGTGACCTGATCCCCTTTGCACACTACACAAACCTGGCTCAAACGGATGGGTTGCCCCGGTTTTAGCTCCCGCTTGCTGCGTACTCCGACAAGAGGGGCCGTGTCAGCCAGGTAGTCGCCACGGATCAGGGTCTGATCTTGATAAGCCAGCACCAGCTGGCTTTCACTCAGCAGGTCCCCCTTGGCGATGGGGTTGGTCACAGTGACATAGGGCTTTTGAATACTGACCCGCACCGGGAGAT
Source organism: Aeromonas sp. DNP9 (assembly GCF_001728955.1). Lineage (NCBI taxonomy): Bacteria > Pseudomonadati > Pseudomonadota > Gammaproteobacteria > Aeromonadales > Aeromonadaceae > Aeromonas > Aeromonas sp. DNP9. The sequence goes on from NZ_LYSQ01000014.1 coordinate 63,172, forward strand.
AGACGTCCCAGGGCCTATCTTCCTCACATTTAAGGTAAACTGTTGTATTACGGCGAATTTCCATTTTTGCTGGTAAGCTGATAGTGAGCAGATCTTCGCAGCGGGTCAGTGGGAGTCGTTCATCCAGCGTGGCAGAGGTGACCTCGGCTCTGGCATCCAACGGAATATCCAGCTGGCTGTAAACGAACTCTTGTGCCTTTTCTTGCAGATAAGTAGTGACGTCCGAGGCGTAGCTGGAAGATATGCTGCCAAAAAAGAGGCTGATGAGTAAAAGTCGGTTAATCATTTTCGCTCGTTGGTCGATAAGTTGTTCACGCATATCACCATATTTAACTATGATTGCTTCAGAATCTGTTCGTTGTCACATCGATAGTCTGACGCAATCCATCACGCATGCATGATTAATGCCAAGCGTTTTTAGGGAGTGTTTATGGCCAGTATCCTGGACTCGGTCAACCAACGTACCCAGCTAGTGGGGCAAAACCGGCTGGAGTTGTTGTTGTTTCGTCTCAATGGACGTCAAAGATTTGGCATCAACGTATTCAAAGTGCGTGAAGTATTGCAGTGTCCCCCCTTGACCGTGATGCCCAAACTGAACTCCTGCATCCGCGGGGTTGCCCATATTCGTGGCCAGACTATCTCGGTCATCGACCTCAGCATGGCGGTTGGCAAACGCCCGATTGATGATCTGAGCAAATGCTTCATTATCATCTCCGAGTACAACCGCTCTATTCAGGGTTTTTTGGTGCATTCGGTCGAGCGCATCATCAATATGAACTGGGAATCTATCCTGCCTCCGCCCAAAGGTGCGGGTCGCATCAACTACATGACAGCAGTGACCGAAGTCGATGGCGAGTTGGTCGAAATCCTTGATGTTGAGCGGATATTGAACGAAATTTCGCCGGTTGCAACGGATGTGAGTGAGGAGTTGGTTCAGGCCAGCGTCGACCACCCGACTCTGGGGCGTCCTGTTCTTGTTGCGGATGACTCCTCAGTGGCACGCAAACAGGTACAACGTGCGCTTGAGGCTATCGGTGTCGAGTGCGTGTTGGCAAAAGATGGCCGCGAAGCATTGAACATGCTGCTGGAAATGACCAAAAATGGTCCTATCAAGGATCAGGTTGCGCTGGTTATTTCGGATATCGAAATGCCGGAAATGGATGGCTATACCTTCACTGCCGAGATCCGGAATAATCCCAATCTCAAGGATTTGCATGTTATTCTGCATACCTCGCTCAGTGGAGTATTCAACCAGGCAATGGTGCAGAAAGTTGGTGCGAACAATTTTATCGCCAAGTTCCAGCCTGATGAATTGGCCAAGGCCGTACAAAACGCACTCTAATAAAGAAGAACAGCTGCATGAAGACACTTTCGGACGACTTATACAAACAGTTCAGCAACTTTCTGGCGGTACAGAGCGGAATTGTGCTGGGGGATAACAAACAGTATCTGGTGAAGAGCCGTCTTTCACCTTTGATGGCTCAGTTTGGCATCGAGAGTCTGTCTGATCTGGTTACCCGTGCAATGAGTGTGCGAGAGCGTGACCTGAAAATGGCCGTGGTGGATGCCATGACGACCAACGAGACCCTCTGGTTTCGTGATACCTATCCGTTTCAGCTTCTTACCGACAAGATTTTCCCCGAGTTGGGGAAAAGTGGCCGCCCCATCAAGATCTGGTCGGCTGCATCCTCGTCAGGTCAGGAACCCTATTCCATTGCCATGACGGCACTGGAACAGCAGATGAAAAAGCCGGGTACCTTGCCTGGTGGCGTGCAGATTGTCGGGACGGATATTTCGACGACCATGCTCAATCAGTGTAAGGAAGGCGTTTACGATAGCCTTGCTCTGGCACGCGGTTTGTCACCGGAGCGCAAGAAGATGTTTTTTGAGCCTTACGGTGACAACAAGATGCGGGTTGCCGAGCGAGTCAGAAAATTGACCACCTTCCGGCCACTCAACTTGCTGGAGAGTTATAGTCTGCTCGGCAAGTTTGACATTATCTTTTGCCGTAACGTGCTCATCTATTTTGCGCCGGAAGTGAAGTCGAAGATCCTCAACCAGTTTGCAGCCAGTCTCAATCCCGGTGGATATCTGATGTTGGGAGCGTCGGAGTCACTGGCCGGGTTGACCGACCGGTTCGAGATGATCCGCTGCAATCCGGGGATTGTCTACAAGGTCAAATAGGCTTGATGGCCTTGATATTCGGGGTCTGCCGAATATTGCCAGTTCATGCAAAGAGGGAAGCTACGAGCTTCCCTCTTTCTTTATCTGCAGCTCAGTCTTTCTATTTACCTACCATATCTCGCCACTGCAAAAGTGGTTGAAGCCTTAAGGTGACCAAATGATGCCGTCTGACTCAATGCGCGAGATGCTCCTGCCGTTTTCGGTCTGAAATGTGCTCATACCCAAACCATCGATCTGAGAGATTTGCTTATGGCACACCTCTTGCAGACAAAATAAACCAAGCAGGAGGTGTGCTATGGCTCTTTCATTTGACAAGGCATTCGGTGTGCATCAACACACCATAAGCGTTCGCGCCAAGCGTGCTGAGGTGCTTTCCAGCAATATTGCCAACGCAGATACCCCGGGCTTCAAAGCTAGGGATATCAATTTTGCTCAGGCATTGCAGGAGGCCCAGTCGCATCAGGGTTTTGGTTTGGCAACGACCAGCGAAAAGCACTTTGCCTTGAATATGGACGCTCCGGGTACCGTGCAATATCGCAACCCGCTGCAACCGGATACCGGTGACGGCAATACGGTCGATGTGCAGCAGGAGCGCAGCGAATTTCTGCGCAATAGCCTCGAGTATCAAACCTCCCTTGAATTTATGAATAGCAAGATCAGTGGCCTGCTCAAGGCCCTGAAAGGAGAGCAGTGATGAGTTTGTTCAAGGTCTTTGACATAGCAGGCTCGGCTATGAGTGCACAGTCAGTGCGCCTCAACACGGTTGCCAGCAACATGGCCAACGCGGACAGCGTCAGCTCCAGTGTGGAAAATACTTACCACGCTAGGCGGCCAGTCTTTGCCGCCCAGCTCGATCAGGCGATGTCTGACAAGCAGGGCTCGGTCGGGGTGGAGGTGAAGGGGATTGTCGAGAGCAAGGCGCCACTGCTCAAGGAGTACAACCCCAACCACCCGATGGCGGACAAAGACGGTTTTATCTTCAAACCAAACGTCAACATGGTTGAAGAGATGGCCGACATGATCAACGCCTCGCGCAGCTACCAGACCAACGTACAGGTTGCAGATTCGGCCAAGAAGATGCTGCAGCAGACGCTCCAGCTTGGCAAGTCCTGATAGGAGGGATGCAGCATGGTCGATACAACCAATAATGTGAACGGCATCAGCCGTACCACGACCCAGACAACAGGCACCACTACAACGCCGAAGAAAGAGCTGGATCAAGCTTCTTTTCTGAAGCTGCTGACCATGCAGCTGTCGTATCAGGATCCTTTCAAGCCTGTTGATAACGCCCAGATGCTCTCCCAGATGACATCCATGTCGACCTCGGAGGGGATCAACAGCTTGTCCACCCAGATGGGCAATCTTAATACTCTGATGACATCTAGTCAGGCGCTGCAAGCCTCCGCACTGGTCGGACAAAATGTGCTGCTCCCTAGCAATATCGGTTATTTGGAGAAAGAGGGGTCCATCTCCGGGGTTGTAGCTGTCGGTGTCGAGAACAAGTATTCGAATGTGAAAATCACGGTGGAAGATGAAAAGGGCCAGGTGATCAAGGAGTTTCCTCTGGAAGGTGATTTGCGCGGCAATGTTGAATTTGCTTGGGATGGTAAAGACAAGAGTGGCAATCCGGCCAAGCCTGGAAAATACGTGATTAAAGCTAACGGCACCATGGATGGAAAGTCGGAGAGCATCTCGGCCCTGACCTATGGCAAGGTTGATAGTGTAGTCCTGGGGAACGGAACCAGCCCGACTCAACTTAATCTGAGAGGTCTAGGCACTACAACGCTTAACAGTATCCTGCAAATTTCAGGATCTAATCAGAACAAACCAACAACTCAGTCAACAACCACGTCGACAGCATCGATCTAAGGAGCTGGATATGTCATTTAACAATGCCTTGAGCGGTGTCAACGCGGCACAAAAAGACTTGAACGTCACCGCCAACAACATTGCCAACGTTAATACCATGGGCTTTAAAGAGTCCCGAGCCGAGTTTGCGGATGTTTACGCCAACTCCATCTTTGTCAACGCCAAGACCCAGGTCGGTAATGGTGTGGCGACTGGCGCGGTTGCCCAGCAGTTCCATCAGGGGGCGCTGCAATTTACCAATAACGCGCTGGACCTGGCGATTCAGGGGAATGGATTCTTTGTGACCTCCGATGGCCTGACCAACTTGGATCGCACCTATACTCGTGCCGGTGCCTTCAAGCTCAATGAAAACAGTTATATGGTCAACAATCAGGGCCATTATCTGCAAGGCTATGAGGTGAACGTTGATGGAACGCCAAAAGCGGTGAGCATAAACGCAACCAAGCCTATCCAGATCCCTGATCGGGCTGGGGAGCCGAAACAAACAACCAAGATTGAAGCCAGCTTCAATCTGAAGTCTGATTCAACCCCGTTGGCTGCAGGTAACACTGCTGCAGACGCCTCCATTTTTGATCCGATCAATAATCCTAAAAGCTATGCCTCATCTACATCTGTCACTATTTATGATTCATTGGGTTCTCCTCATGTGATCACACAATATTTTGTCAAGGAAGCTGACCCAGCTGATGTGACAAAGCCTGCCAACCCTACCGCTTGGCGTATGTACATGTATGAGGGGGATAAACCCATTGATGTTGCTGGGGGGGTTCCAACAACGATGGCGGCTGGCGTGACTCCTGTTCCACCGCTTGCCGCACGCATCACCTTTGGTGCTGATGGCAAGATGGTGACGCCAACAACACCGGCAACCATCAAGACAGAACAATTGGGGGTCGCGCCCCCGGCAGGTGCTGGCATTATCACCAACGGTGCCGATCCCACTCAGGAAGTTGAGATTCAACTTGGCACTGTGACTCAGTATTCTTCTCCGTTTGAAGTCAACAAGTTGACCCAAGATGGCTCTACTGTCGGCCGTTTGACCAAGGTGGAGATCACGCCAGACGGGATTGTCTCTGCTACTTATAGCAATGCCACCACACTCAAGGTCGCTATGGTTGCCATGGCAAAGTTTGCCAACTCGCAAGGATTGACTCAGGTTGGCGATACCTCCTGGCGACAGTCCTTGCTCTCTGGCGATGCCTTGCCGGGGACGCCGAACTCGGGCACTTTCGGGACCATCAAATCATCGGCGCTGGAGCAGTCCAACGTGGATTTGACCTCGGAGCTAGTGGATCTGATCACTGCTCAGCGTAACTTCCAGGCCAACTCCCGTTCTCTGGAGGTCAATAGTTCGCTACAGCAAACCATCCTGCAGATCCGTTAATCGCGCAATACATGATAATGAGAGGGGGCTTGGCCCCCTCTCTGTTTCTGTCGCATTCCCATCCTCCTTATCCCCCCATATCTCTGCTGTTGGCACTCTAATTGCATTTCTCCTGTCAGAGTCATCTGTTTGACGGAGAATTCCATGGATCACCTGCTTTATATCGCCATGTCCGGGGCCAAAGAGACCATGAACAGCCTGGCTGTTCGGGGCAACAACCTCGCTAATGCCAATACCACCGGCTTCAAGTCCGATTTTGAGCAGGCCAGAAGCATGCAGGCGTTCGGAGAGGGCTTGCCAAGCCGGGTGTTTGCCATGGCTGAGCGCCCGGGTCAGAACCTGCAGCATGGCATGCTGATGACCACCGGACGGGATCTGGACGTGGCGGTAGATGGTCCTGGCTGGATTGCCGTGCAGGATCCCAAGGGGGGCGAGGCCTATACCCGCATGGGGAATTTGCAGGTCAATGCGACCGGCAACTTGCAGACCTCGACCGGCCTGAATGTGGTGGATGACGGCGGTCAGCCAATCGTGTTGCCGATGCCGATGGAGAAACTCGAGATCAATCGGGATGGCACCATCAGCGGTCGTCCTGAGGGGGCTGCCGCCAACTTGCCGGAAGATTTTCAGCGGATCAAGCTGGTCAACCCGGCCGCCGATGCGGTGGAGAAGGGGCAAGATGGTCTGTTTCGCCGCAAGGATGGTCAGAATGAACCCGCCTCTGCCAACGTTGGCCTGATTGCCGGCTCCCTTGAGGGGAGCAACGTCAATGTGGTGGATGAGATGACCAACCTGATCCGGCTGCAACGTCAGTTCGAAACCCAGGTCAAAATCATGAAGACGGCCGAAGAGAATGATGAAGCTCAAACCCAACTGCTGCGAATCAGCTAATCAAGGAGTTACACTATGAATCCTGCACTCTGGATCAGCAAGACCGGGTTGGATGCACAGCAGACCAATATTTCGGTCACCTCGAACAACCTGGCGAACGCCAGCACCGTGGGCTTCAAAAAGTCACGGGCCATCTTTGAAGATCTGCTGTATCAAAACATCAACCAGCCCGGTGGCCGCTCCTCTGCCGATACCGAGCTCCCCTCCGGCCTGATGCTGGGGGCGGGTGCCAAGGTGGTGGCGACCCAGAAAAACCACAGCCAGGGCAACGTGCAAACCACCGACAACTCGCTGGACCTGATGATCAGTGGTCGTGGTTACTTTGAAATTCAGCTGCCGGATGGTAGTGCGGCCTATACCCGCAACGGTCAGTTCACCCTCAACGATGAAGGGACCATAGTGACCCCGGGTAATGGCTACCCGCTGCAACCGGAAATCCAGATCCCGGAAAACGCCCAGAGCGTTACGGTGGGTGAAGATGGTCAGGTCTCGGTGCAGCTCAAGGGCGATGGCGCTTCTCAGGTCGTCGGTCAGATCAACATCTCCGACTTCGTCAACGCCAGCGGCTTGCAGCCGATGGGGGAGAACATGTTTGTCGAGACCCAATCCAGTGGTGCTGCCGCCCAGGGGACTGCCGGTGCCGATGGCTTGGGGGTGATCAAGCAGGGGATGCTGGAGACTTCCAACGTCAACGTGACCGAAGAGCTGGTGAACCTCATTCAGGCTCAGCGGGTCTACGAGATGAACTCCAAGGTGCTCTCCGCCGTGGACGGCATGATGTCCTTCCTGATCCAGCGTACCTAATTAGGAGGTGCATGATGAAAGCCGTATGGATGCTGGGATTGTTGGTGCTGGGAGGGTGTAGCAGCACTCCCAATACGCCCAAGCCTGATGATCCCGAGTTTTCCCCCGTCTACGGGGAGTCGGAGCCGGTGTCGGTGCGGCCGACAGGGGCGATTTTCCAGCCGGATCAGGTCAATGGCATCTATTCGGATATCAAGGCGCACAAGGTAGGCGACATCATTACCATCGAGTTGTCGGAGTCGACCTCCGCCTCGAAAAAGGCCAATACCCAGAGTGGCAAGGACAATAAATTCAATCTGGATCCGGTCAAGCTGGGTGGCGTGCCAGTCACCGCCAGTCCCTATGATCTTTCGGCTTCCATTGGTCAGAACAGCGCGTTCAAGGGACAGGCCAAAGCGGACCAGAGCAACAGCCTGCAGGGCAATATTTCGGTCAGCGTGGCCAAGGTGCTGCCCAACGGCAATCTGGTTGTGCGCGGCGAGAAGTGGATCATGCTCAACAATGGCAACGAATATATCCGGATCACCGGCCTTATTCGCCCGGAGGATGTGACGTCTGATAACAGCGTTTCGTCCCAGAAAGTGGCCAATGCCCGCATTTACTACGGTGGTACCGGCGATCTTGCCAATAGCCAGGAGCAAGGGTGGCTTACCAGCTTTTTCAATGGTCCCTGGTGGCCGCTCTAGGAGATGTTATGAAGTCACTCCGTCTTGTCACTCTGCTCTGCTGTCTGCTGCCCTTGGGCGTGGCCAATGCGGCGCGGATCAAGGACATCAGCTCGGTTGAAGGGGTGCGTAACAACCAGCTGATTGGTTACGGTCTGGTGGTGGGGTTGCCCGGTACTGGCGAGAAGAACAACGCCTTCACCGAGCAGACCTTCCGTACCATGCTCAACAACTTTGGCATCAAGGTGCCGGATAACATCAAGCCCAAGATCAAGGATGTGGCGCCGGTGGCGATCCATGCCGACCTGCCCCCCTTTTCCAAACCCGGACAGACCATCGATGTAACGGTGTCGGCCATTGGCGAGGCCAAGAGCCTGCGGGGCGGCACCCTGTTGCAAAGCTTCCTGAAAGGGCTCGATGGCCGGGTTTATGCGGTTGCCCAGGGCAGTCTGGTGGTTGGTGGTCTGGGGGCCGAGGGGGCTGATGGTTCCAAGGTAGTGATCAATACCCCGACCGTCGGGCGGATTGCCAACGGTGCGACCGTGGAGCGGGAGGTGCCCAACTCTTTCAGTCAGGGGGACACCATCACCTTCAACCTTAACCGACCCGACTTTACTACTGCGCGCCGTCTGGCCGATGTGGTCAACGATCTGGTGGGGCCCAATACCGCTCAGGCACTCGATGCCACCTCGGTCAAGGTCTATGCCCCGCGGGATCCGGGTCAGCGCGTCTCCTATCTCGCCACCATCGAGAATCTGGAGGTGGATCCGGCCAATGAGGCGGCCAAGATCATTGTCAACTCCCGCACCGGCACCATAGTGATCGGCAGTCAGGTCAAGCTCAAACCGGCGGCCATCAGCCATGGCGGGTTGACGGTGACCATCGCCGAAAACCAGCAGGTCTCCCAGCCCAACCCGCTGGCAGGAGGAGAGACAACGGTGACCAACAACTCGACCATCAATGTCCAGCAGGAGCCGGGGCGGATGTTCAAGTTTGATACCGGTGCGACCCTGGACGATCTGGTCCGGGCGGTCAATCAGGTCGGGGTCGCCCCCGGTGATTTGATGGCCATCCTCGAGGCGCTGCAGCAGGCAGGCGCCATCGAGGGGCAACTGGTCATATTGTAATAAGCGGCAAGTGGTTGCCACGGGTGGCAATGAGGTAAGCAAAATGGCGGAGTTTGACAGCAACAGCGGCATGAATCTCGGGATGGTACAGGACATCAAAAACCTGGATCGCCTGCGCCAGATGAGCCAAAGCAAAGAGGGACAGGCCGAAGCGCTCAAGAGTGCGTCACGCCAGTTCGAGTCAATCTTTACCCAGATGCTGTTTCAGAGCATGCGTCAGGCCAACGGGGTGTTGACTCAGGACAACCCGATGAACAGCAGCTATACCCAGTTCTATGAAGGGATGCTGGATGAGCAGCGGGTTGCCGACATGTCGAGCAAGGGGGGGCTGGGATTGGCTGACATGGTGGCCAAACAGCTCTCTCCCGAGACCTTTACCCATCAGGATGGACGGGTGCTCAAGATGCCGCAGCGCACCGAGCGGACCTACAAACCCTATCAGTCACCCACGGCGGCTGCCAATGATTTGATCGCAGCATCAAAAGTTGGCAAAGATTTTGCTGAGAAAGAGATGACCGAGGGGGCAAATGAGAGTCACGCACTCACTATGCCCCGTCGTCCTCACCGCAGCATTCCGCCCATGGGGCGCATGGCCAGCGAAGAGGGCAGTGCCACCGGTAGTGGGAGCAAAGAGTTCGATACGCCGGAAGAGTTCGTCAATCGCCTGATGCCGCTGGCCAAGAAAGCGGCCGACAAGCTGGGGTTAAGCCCGGCGGTACTGGTCGCCCAGGCGGCACTGGAGAGCGGTTGGGGCAAGCGGGTGATCAAGGATGGCGAGGGGCAGGTGACCCATAACCTGTTTGGCATCAAGGCCGATCCGCGCTGGGAAGGGCCAAAGGCTGTGGTCAGCACGCTCGAGTATGAGCAAGGCGTCGCCTCCCGCCAGAAAGCGGCATTTCGCTCCTATGAGTCGTTTGAAGAGAGCTTCAACGACTACGTGGACTTCCTCACTTCCGGCTCTCGCTACAAAGGAGCCCTGGCGAAGGTGGATAGTCCCGATCGCTACTTTGAGGCGCTGCAACAGGCGGGTTATGCCACCGACCCGCACTACGCCAGAAAATTGAAACAGGTATTGCGCAGTGACGCCATTGCCCAATACAACGAGATGGAGCTGTAACGTATGGCAAGCGACCTGCTTGGGATTGGTTCATCGGGCGTGCTGGCACAGCAACGCCTGCTGCAGACCACCAGTAACAACATAGTGAACGTCAATAGCCAGGGCTATGTGCGTGAGCGTACGCTGGTGTATACCAATACCATCGGTCTGGGGACCGGTGACATCAAGACCCAGCGGGTAATCAACGACTATATGCAGGGGGAGGTGCGCCGTGATACCTCTGCCTATCATGCCTCCCTGACCCATTATGAACAGCTGGCTGGCGTTGACAGCTTGCTTGGGGATACCAGCAACAGCGTGGGGGCGGCCATCACCTCCTACTTCAAGTCATTTCACTCTGCCAATGAATCGCCTGCCGAGATCGGTGGGCGCAAGGTGGTGATGACGGAGTTAAGTGGCATGGTCAACCGTTTTCATACCCTCTCGGCGCAGCTCGACAAGCAGAGCGATACCCTCAACACCCGCATTGAAGATGAAACCAAGCAGGTCAACAGCCTGCTCACCAGCATCAATGATCTTAATCAGGCCATCATCCGCACTCAGGGTTCACCCGAAGAGAACCTGATGCTGTTTGATCAGCGGGATGAGGCGATCCGCCAGCTGTCGGAAAAGATGGATATTCGCACCGTCGCCCAACCCAACGGCAGCATGCTGGTCAATATGAGCACTGGCCATTCGCTGATCCTCGATGGGGGCGTCGCCCAGTTCAAGGTGATTGCAGGAGATCCTGACTCCCGGGATCAGGAGCTGCAGCTGACCCTGGGGGCGAACAAGGCAACCATCGATCACGATACGTTTGGTGGTGCCATGGGGGGGCTGTTCAAGGCGCGTACCGACCTTGAGCCTACCAAGCGCGAACTGGGGCAGCTGGCCGTGGCGATGGCCGATGCGATGAACCAGCAGAACCGCCTCGGGATGGATCTGGATAACGAGATTGGCGGCGATATCTTCACCCTGCCTACCAGCAAGGGCTTACCCTACGGCAATAACACGGGGACGGTCGGGGCGAATGTCAGCTTCGTACCGGGCAAGGGGACATCAGTGACCCCGTTTGATTACGAAGTGCAATTTAGCAGCGCTACCGGTTATGAGGTGTTCTCGCTCGACAAGTCTGGCAATCGTACCTCTGTCAGCACGGGGACCATGCCGCCAGCGACCTTTGAGCTGCCCGGGCACGGGATCTCGATCGATCTTACCGGCACGCCGGCTGCGGGTGACAGACTGTTGCTGCAACCGACCAAAAGTGCGGCCGCCGGTCTGGGTCAGCTGATCACCCGACCGGAAGATTTGGCCCTGGCCTCTCCGCTTAAAGCGGAAAAGACCACCAATAATGGCGGCGGGGCTGATATCAAACTGGGTGGCGTATTCAATACAGGTGCAGGGTCCGGCTTTGGTACCAATAGTCTGAGCCCGACAGCGCCTCAGGTCGTCAAGATTGCCGCCAACGGTGACTATCAGGTGTTTCAAGCTGATGGCACTACCTTGATTGGCACAGCCCCTGCGAGCAGCAAGGGGCAGAATTTGATGGCAGCCTTGCAACTGCCACCACCCACTGGTGGACCTGCTTATCCAAACCCGAAACAGGTGCCCGGCTACGAGTTCAGCATCACCGGAACGGTGAATGCTAACGACAGCTTCAAGCTCAGTTACAACAGCAATGGCTTTGCCGATAACAGCAATGGCCTGGTTCTGGCCGAGCTGCAAAACAAGGATCTGGTGCGCAAGAGCACCAATGGTGGGACGACCAACGACAAGATGACCTTCAATCAGGCCTATTCCGGGTTGGTGATGGAAGTGGGTAACAATACCAGTCAGGCAAAAACGCTGCTCAAGGCCAATGAGTCCAAGCTTATCCAGAGCACCGGCATCTTTGAAAGTGTGTCAGGGGTCAATCTGGAGGAGGAGGCGGCCAATCTGATCCGCTTCCAGCAATCCTATGCGGCATCGGCGCAAATCGTCAGCACGGCCAAAACCATTTTCGATACACTGCTCTCTTCCGTGAGGTAACGTCATGCGCATCACCACTAACATGATCTACGACCGGAATTTATATTCCCTCAACAGTGCCAACGAGCGCTTGAATACTGCCTATCAACAGCTGCAAACCGGCAATAAATTTCAGACAGCTGGAGAAGATCCCGCAGGGATGAGTCAGAAGATGGCACTGACCAAGGAGATTGACCTGTTCAAGCAGTACAGTGTCAATGGCAGCTTGCTGGAAAACAGCCTGGGGCATGAAGAGACAGTATTGGATTCTCTTAATACGGCGATGCTCAGTGCCCAGACCCTGATCCAGAAGTCAAATAACGGCTCTATCAGTGACGATGATCGCAAGGCCATCGCCAGCGAGCTTGAAGGGTTGCAGCAGCAGATGTTCGACCTGATGAATAGCAAAAACTCATCGGGTGAATTTATATTTGGTGGCAATCAGAGCAAGACCCAGCCATATATCAAAGACGTCAACGGAAAATATATTTATCAGGGTGATCCAGGTCAGCGAAATATTCAGGTCTCACCCACAGTACAAATCGCTGCCAATGATTCCGGGCAGGATCTGTTTGAAATCGTGGCGACCAGAAGAACCGCCAGTGCAACCACCGCAAATATCAAGGTCGGGATAGGCGATCAGGGCAACTTTGATAATTTCTATAAGTCCAATTATAACTCGGCACTGCCCAGCAACACCTATACCGTATCAACCACCATAGGTCCGCCTGATACCTATGATATCAAGGATGCCGGTGGCAATACGTTGCAAACGGGTAACTACACTGCTGGCACCAAGATCCCCTTTAATGGTCTGGAGTTGACCCTTGATTTGCCTGCAGGTGGTGCTGCTCAGCAGTTTGATCTTAATCCACCGAAGAATGACAACATATTGAATGGTATGTCGGACTTTATTACGGCTCTGCGAGATCCGGCTATTTCTGCCGAGACCTTCGAGCAGAAAATAGCCGATGCCACCGTTCATATGAAAAATGCCCGCCTGAATATCGATCATGGGTTGGGTGAGTTGGGCGGCCGGATGAACAGTCTGGAACAGGCCATGGGCTCCAATGAGGGATTGAGTACCCTCAACGCCGAGGCGAGAGCCAAGGTGTCGGAAGCGGATCTCTATGAAGTGATTTCCGCTCTGTCAAAAGAGGATGCGGCATTGAGTGCCTCGCAACTCTCTTTCAGCAAAATAAGCCGTCTGACACTGTTTGACTATATTCGCTAATTAGAGAAGGGCCCCTTTGGGGCCTTTTCTTTTATCCAGGTTATGAAATTTGGTTCCGTGTCATCTCCTTGCAATTGTAACAAGCTGTTACCGTTGCCCATTTAATGGGGACTGCGGGGTTGACCTCTTTGCGGGATTGGATAATCATGCCGCCCGCACAACAGAGGGTTGTGCGAATTATTTGCAGCATCTCGTTAGGCGAGGCTCCTGTATAAACACAGGCCACTGATCTCACGACGTCCAGAGACGCCCAAGATCAGGACAGTTTTCATCGGATTAAGGTGTAAACCCAAGTGGCTTCCGGCATGCCGGATACGTTATACAGTGCTAAAGCTGGTACGTGGGGATGATGACACGCCGAACGGCGTCATTTCCTGCCTATTACTCGTCAATCAAATTGCTGTTTTCTTGTCGTTGCCTCCGGCTGTTTCCGGAAGCATTCAGGCTCGCCTGAAATCACATGAGGATATCTGTGATGAAGAAAACACATACCATTCTTAACCGTCACCAACTGCTCGATCTGGCCGCCCTGCAGGGTTGGTTGGAACATAATCTGGATCCGGTTCAGCGCGCCGATCAACTGCTGACCCTGCGTCCGGAAGAGCTCAACTGCATCTTTGATACCCTGCCAATCCCGCAAGGGGCCGAACTGCTTGGTTCACTCTCGGCCGAGAGTGCCGGGCGCCTGTTGCAGCGGCTCCATGGCAGCATCGTCAGCGTGTTGCAGGAGGCCATTCCCCGTCGCGAGATGGTCGCCATCCTGCGCAAACTGAGTCGTCAGGATCGCACCATGTTGCTGGCTCGCTTCCCGACCCAGGCGCAGGCCATCTACTACTCCCTGCTGGATTGGCCCACCGAGTCGGTGGGGGCCAACATGCGCCACGAATATCTGGCGGTGCGGGAGGAGGATACGGTCGGTCACGCCAAACAGCTGATCCACGATGCCTGGGATAATGCCCAGCTGTTTCGCCATATCTATGTGGTCAACGGGGATGGTCGTCTGCAAGGGAGCCTCTCCCTCAAGACCTTGCTGATCGCCGACCCGCTGGCCAGTGTCGCGACCCTGATGGATCGGGAGACTGTGCGGATCAACGCCCGTGCGGATCAGGAGTTGGCAGCGCGCCTGCTGATCGACCGCGACCTGTCGGTATTGCCGGTCGAGGATCAAGGACGATTGGTCGGAATTTTCCATGTCGATGATGCAGCGGATATTCTGGAGCTCGAATCCACCGAGGATGCCGAGATGCAGGGGGGCTCATCGCCACTCGATACCCCTTACTTGCAGGCGACGCCCTGGCAGCTGTGGCGCAAACGGGTGGGCTGGTTGCTGATCCTGTTTGTGGCGGAAGCCTACACCGGCACCGTGTTGCGGGCATTCGAGGAGCAGCTGGAAGCGGCTATCGCGCTGGCCTTCTTCATTCCGCTCCTGATCGGTACTGGTGGTAACAGCGGCACCCAGATCACCACCACCATAGTACGTGCCATGGCGGTCGGGGAGGTGAGCCTGCGCAATCTCGGCACCGTGCTGAAAAAGGAGCTCTCCACCGGTCTGCTCATCTCGGGGGCCATTGCCATGGCGGCCTGGGTAAGGGCATGGAGTCTCGGCGTCGGTCCCCAGATTGGTATGGTGGTAACCTTTACCATCATCGCCATCGTGCTCTGGAGTGCCACGGTCGCATCCATTATTCCCATGGTGCTGCGTCGTTTCCGCATCGATCCGGCGGTGGTCTCTGCGCCATTCATCGCGACACTGGTGGATGGTACCGGCCTTATCATCTACTTCGAGATGGCCAAGTGGTTGTTGCCCGAGTTGCAGTAACCGGGAGATTGAGATGCAAAAGGCAGCCAGTGGGCTGCCTTTTTCATTTATCTTTCCGGTTTAGCCTAGCTGGAACAACAGTGGCCAGCCCTGCTCCTGACAGTAGCGGTGCTCCTTCTCCAGATTCTGCATCAGGAGACGGTTCTCCTCGCACCAGTCGATCGGCAGGGTCACGACCAACTGATCGCCTTGTACCGCGACTTTCCACTCGGGCAGCAGGTTGTCCTGACGCTTGTGGTGAGCGGCGACTGCGAGGCGCAGGATGCGGATGCAGCGCAGCACCGTCTGCATGTCGTGGTTGGGCAGGGGAGGCAGCTCGGAGAGCTTGAGCCCCTTGCGCTGAAAGCGTACCAGCGCCGCCAGCAGGGCCTGATCGTCCTGGTTGAAGCCGGGCAGGTCGGTGTGTTGCAGGATATAGGCGGAGTGACGGTGAATGCCGCTGTAGTTGATGGCAAGGCCAATTTCGTGCAGCCGCGCTGCCCAGCCTAGAATGGCGCGATAGGGTTCTACTTCCATCTGCCAGGGCTCTTGCAAGGCATCGAACAGCGTCAGTACGCTCTGCTCCACCCGGGCGGCTTGTTTGCGGTCCATCCGGTAGTGGGTACCGAGCGCCTGTGCGGTACGCTCGCGAATATCGTGGTGCTGCAAGCGCTCCTCGAACTCATACAGCAATCCTTCGCGCAGGGCTCCGTCGGAGTAGTCGAGCCGCTCGATGGGCAGCGAGGTAAACAGCCCGAGCAGGATGGCGACCGCAGCGGCAAACACCTCCTGACGCTCCTCGGTCAGCCCTGTCAGCTTGAGGTTATCGACTCGCTTGCGCTCAATCATCAGCGCCTTGAGCCGCTCCAGCCCCTCCAGCGTAATGCTGCCGTCAGTCAGCCCTTCACCCTGCAGAACATCCCGTACCGTACGAATGGAACCTGAGCTGCCAAGGCAGCTCTGCCAGCCCAGCTTGCGGTACTGGTTGACGATGGGGGCGAGCTGGTGCTGCGCCTCCAGCACGGCATTGGTGAAGTGCTTGTCGCTCAGCTTGCCGCTGGCGAAGAAGCTTTGGGTAAAGCTGACGCAGCCCATCTTGCGACTGGTGAGGGCCTTGTGTTCAAACCCTTCACCGATGATGAGTTCGGTGCTGCCGCCGCCGATATCGATCACCAGTACCTGGCCCTCGATATGCTGGGTATGGGCAACACCCTGATAGATGAGCCGTGCTTCTTCCTGCCCGCTGATGATCTCGATGGGGTGGTTGAGCACCTTGGCTGCTTCACTCACAAATTCGCGCGCGTTGCTGGCACGGCGCAATGTGTAGGTGCCGGCGATGCGGATCTGATCCGGCTTGATATTGGTGAGGCGCTCGGCAAACAGCGACAGACAGGCGAGGCCGCGTTCCATCGCCTCCGGGCTCATTCGTTTTTGCTCATCCATCCCTTCCGCCAGCCGCACCCGCTCCTTGATGCGATCGACGATGCGAAAACGCCCTTCGCTCAGATGGGCGATCACCATGTGAAAACTGTTGGAGCCGAGATCCACGGCGGCATAGAGACTATTATCCATTGTTTGACTCGATACGTTTGAGATAGTCGTAAATCGCCACCTGAGAGCGGATCTTGCGGCGGTTGCCCCGCTTCACATATTCGTTCTGCTGGTCGGCATCAATGACCCGCGCCTTGCAGGTATCACTCAGTTGTAGTTCGAGAATGTCCATGATGCGCTGCTTGAGCCGCTCATCATAAATGGGGGTGCCCACCTCGATCCGGCCGTCGATATTGCGGCTCATCCAGTCGGCGCTGGAGATATAGAGCTGGGGGTTGCCCTTGTTGTGGAACACCATCACCCGCGGGTGCTCGAGGAAGCGGTCGATGATGCTGATCACCTTGATGTTGTCACTGAGGCCCGGCACGCCCGGACGCAGGGCGCACATGCCACGGATGATCATCTGGATCGGTACTCCCGCCTGGCCGGCGGCATAGAGGCGGTTGATGAGATCCTTGTCCACCAGATTGTTGATCTTGAGGATGATACCGCTCGGTTGGCCCGCCTTGGCGTTGGAGAGCTCGTTGTCGATGAGACGATAGAGCTGACGGCGGCTGTTGATGGGGGAGACCAGCAGGTGGTTGAATTTGTATCGTTTATAGGGGTACTCGATGTATTCAAACACCCCTTCCACTTCGGCGGTGATATCCGGATTGCGGGTGAGGAGCGAGAAGTCGGTGTAGATCTTGGCGGTCTTCTCGTTGAAGTTACCAGTGCCGATATGGGCGTAGCGCACCGCTTCGCCATTTTCGTGGCGGGTGATGAGGCAGAGCTTGGAGTGGATCTTGAGGCTTGGCACCCCGAACACCACCTTGACCCCGGCATCGGTGAGGATGTTTGCCCAGTCGATGTTGGCCGCTTCGTCGAAACGGGCGCGCAGTTCGACCACCACGGTCACCTTCTTGCCATTGTTGGCAGCATCGATGAGGGAGTGGATGATCCGCGACTTCTTGGCGACCCGGTAGATATTGATGCGAATGGCGCTCACCGCCGGATCGAACGCCGCCTGGCGCACCAGCTCGGTGAAGTGGTGGAACTTGTGGTACGGGTAGTAGAGCAGGATATCCTGCTTGGTAATCGCATCGAAGGCGTTGACGAAGCCGTCAAAATCGCGGCAATCGAGGGCCGGCAGCTTGGGGTTTTCCAGATAGTCACGGCCCACGTTGGGAAAGCCGATGAAATCCTTGAAGTTGTGGTAACGCCCGCCCGGCATGATGGCGTCGTAGGAGCTGATCTGCAGCTTGAGCTTGAGGAAGCTTATCATGGCAGCGGGCATCTCCCGCTCGTAGACGAAGCGCACCGGCATGGCGGTGAGACGCTGCTTCAAGCCGTCGCTCATCTTGTCCACCAGGCTCAAGTCCAGCTGGTCGGAGAGATCATATTCGGCATCCCGGGTCAGCTTCACCGCATAGGCGGCAATCTCGTCGTAGTCGAAGAAGCCCTTGAAGATCTCGTCGAGGCAGAAGCGGATGACGTTATCCAGAATGATGATCTGCTTCTTGCGGCGGGTCCCTTCCGGTGGCAACTGGAAGAAGCGGGGCAGGTCGTCGGTCGGCACTTCCACCAGGGCGTACTGGATCACCTGACCGTTCTTCTTCATCTCGATGGCCAGATAGGTGTACTCATCCTTGAGGAATTTGACCGGATTGACCTCTTTGTTGAGCAGGATCGGGATGATGTGACGCAGCACCTTCTCCTTGAAGAAGACCCGCAGCCACTTCTGAATGGCATCGGAGAGCTGGTTCTCGTTGACCAGAAAGATGTTGTGGCGGGCCAGCGCAATCAACAGCTCTTTATAGGTGTTGTCGAATGCCTCGCCAAGGGCCATCACTTTTTGCTGGATGGCGCGAAGCAGCACTTTCGCTTCATCATCGCCACCATGTACTTCATTGATGAGGATGCGGCGCTTGACGTCCGATACCCGTACCTTGAAGAACTCATCCTGGTTGGAGGAGAAGATCCCCAGAAAACGAACCCGCTCGATGAGGGGCACCGTCTTGTCCATTGCCTCTTGCAACACCCGTTCATTGAATGAGAGCCAGCTCAGCTCTTTCTCTTCATACTGCTTGTCGGTGCTCATCTTGTGCCTCTGTTTCAGGTCGCGTCTGCGCGGCAGTTATGGCGTTAATATATGACAAATAAATGACAGTATTGTTACTGCTCGCTGAACCCTTCGTCGATGTCGACCACCAGATCGTCGGAGAGGGATTCCAGCGCGGTGATAAGCGTATCCATCGCGAGCCCGTCGGGCAGGGCAACCAGTGCATGGGCGTAGAAGAGCGGGGCGCCGGAGTGGGGGGCCGGTTCACAGCCGGTGGTGAGATCGGCCACGTTGATCTCGAGCTGGCGCAGGATGCTGGCTACTTCATGGACGATGCCGGGGCGGTCGTTGCCGGTCACTGTCATCATGACTTGATGGGCTGGCTCAGCGGTCGGTGTCCCTTCGGCAAAGCTGATGGTCAGACCCGGTAGCAGGGCCAGTGCTTCGCACAGGCTGCGATAGTGCTCATCGGGGACAGAGACATGGAGGATACCGGCAAACTGGCCCGCCAGTTCGCTCATGGCGCTGCCCAGCCAGTTACCCTGTTCGCGGCTGATGACAGCTGCCAGACTCTCGACGATCCCGGGTTTGTCTGCACCGATCACGGTGACCACCAATTGCTTTTGCATCCTGCTCTCCTTGAAATGGGATTTCTTGCTCTATCCCTATTGTGCCTGCTGGGACTGGTCATATGAACCCCCGCCTGCTGACAAATAGATAAAAAGACGGGACTTTTCACTTTCTATACACGGGTCTGCTGCCTTGCTCCGTGGCGGCTGTGGTAAAGTAATTCCCCTTTCGTGTCGTGAACTGGATCGTGCTCTCATGAATACCCTTGTCCTATCGGGATTGTTGTTGCTGGCGCTGCTTGTGCTGGCGATCTTCTGGAGCAGAGGCAGACAGCAAAAGCGCCTGCCCTATGATATGCAGGAGACCCTGTTCAGTCCTGCCGAACGATCGTTCCTCGGGGTGCTGGATCTGGCGGTGGGTGACAAGGCCCGGGTCTTTGCCAAGGTGCGGGTGGCTGATGTGCTGACGCCACAGGCCGGGATCGGCAAAAGCAAATGGCAGCAGCACTTCAACAAGATCAGCGCCAAGCATTTCGACTATCTGCTTTGCCACCCCGCTGATCTCTCCTTTATCTGTGCCATCGAACTCGATGACAGCTCCCACCGTCACCAGAAGCGCAAGGCGCGGGATCTCTTTCTGAAAATCGCCTGCGACAGCGCCGGACTGCCGTTGCTGCAGATCCCGGCAAGTGCCAGCTATCTGGTGGAAGAGCTGCGCGAACAGATCCTGCCACTGCTGGTCAAAACCAGCGAACCATTGATCGACGATCTGCCGCACGGGGCGCGCCGCGAGCCGACGTTCAACCCTCTGCTGCTGGACGGCGTGGATGTCGGTGCCGGGATGCGTGGCCGCACTGCCCATGCCGAGGCGATCTCGCCTGCGTCGCTCCGCGAGCCCGCCATCCAGCCCAAGGGGGTAGTGGAGGCGCCACAGAGTGAGGGTGAGCTGGTCGATGGTTTGTTCGCCGATGTAGAGGATGACGAGGAGCATGAAGTGCACCACTGCCCTCGTTGTGATGCGCAGCTGGTGGAGCGGGAGGCGAAAAAAGGCCCCCACGCCGGTCGACTCTTTCTGGCTTGCAGCCGTTTTCCCGAGTGTCGTTACGCGGCGCCGCACCACCATAATCGCCACTGAGAGCTCTTCACCGTGTCGTATGCTGCCCTCTGACGAGGGCAGTTTTCTTTCCGCTATTGGCGGCGTTTGTTAGCGGCGCCAACAGCGGAAAATTCCTCGGCAAAATTTATCTAATCTCTGGTTTCTGTCGATACACTTAGCCTGAATACGACAATTTTTGACAATGTGTCGGAATTTTGGCACTTTGTGTGCCAGCAAAAAGACAGTAGGTAGCTGTTTTATCATTAAATAAAACAATAAGTTAGTTCAGGACATCGCGAGGAATGGATATGGTGGAGATGGGCGTGTTGATTGTTGATGCCGATGCGCAGCGGCGCCAACAGTTGGGAACAGTGCTCTCGTTTATGGGGATCCCGTGGCAGGAGGTGGCACAAAGCGATCTGGATGTGGCCATCGAATCCTCCGGTCCGCTGCAAGGGGTGCTGGTGGGTGAGTTGACCGACCGTCCCTTGTCAGAGCTGCTGGCTGCTTTTCCCCGTACCCCCTTCCTCTCGTTGGTTGAGGCTGAGCTGCCCAACAGCAACTTTATCGGGGTCGCGCTCTCGCCCTTTACCTATGAATCCCTCACCCGTCATTTGCACTTCTGTCAGGCGTTTGTCTCCTTGCATCCCCGTCAGCAGACCCATGACAAGGGTCAGGCCCTGCTGCGCTTGCTGGTGGGCAAGGGGAAGGGGATCCAGGAGGTGCGTCGGCTCATCAGCCAGGTGGCCGAGACCGACGCCAACGTGCTGATCCTCGGCGAGTCCGGCACCGGTAAAGAGGTGGTGGCTCGCGCAATACACGAACTCTCTTCCCGCAGCAGTGGCCCCTTCGTGCCCATCAACTGCGGCGCTATTCCGGCCGAATTGCTGGAGAGCGAACTGTTTGGCCACGAGAAGGGGGCGTTTACCGGCGCCATCGCGGCCCGTCGTGGTCGCTTCGAGCTGGCGCAGGGGGGCACTCTGTTCCTCGACGAGATCGGCGATATGCCTATGCCGATGCAGGTCAAACTGCTGCGGGTGCTGCAAGAGCGGTTGTTCGACCGGGTCGGTGGCGGCAAGCCCATTCAGGCCGATGTGCGCATCATTGCGGCGACCCACCGGGATCTGGAGGCGATGATCCGCACTCAGGGTTTCCGCGAAGATCTCTACTACCGCCTCAACGTTTTCCCCATAGAGACGCCGCCGCTGCGGGATCGCATCGATGACATCCCGCTGCTGCTGCAGGAGCTGCTTAACCGCCATGCCGAGCAGCACCACGGCTTTATCCGGCTGACCCAGCGGGCGCTGGAGTCGCTGATGCAGTACCCCTGGCCCGGTAACGTGCGCGAGCTATCCAACCTGCTGGAGCGGCTGCTGATCCTCTACCCGCACCAGATCGTCGATGTGGCCGATCTGCCTAGTCGTTATCGCCTGCTGCCGAGCGAGCCGCGGGATGAGCGGCTGACCGAGATGGATGAGCGGGATGCGCTGGCGGCGGTGTTTCAGGATCCGCCCGAGCTGGATCACGCCCTCGCCTCGGCCCGCACCATGCAGTTGCCGGAGGAGGGGGTCAATCTCAAAGAGATGCTGGCCGACCTCGAAGTGGAGCTGATCCGTCAGGCGCTGGAGTCTCAGGACGGGGTGGTGGCCCGCGCTGCCGATCTGCTCGGCATGCGCCGTACCACCTTGGTGGAGAAGATGAAAAAGTACGGGATGAGCAAGGACGTCTGAGGGTCAAAGCCTTGACGCAAATGCGCAACTAATTGTTTTAATTCATATAATTTAGTGGCATGGAAATTGAATAACCTGACCCAATAGCCAGTTTGAGGTCAGGTTTATGACAATCCAGCAGCAGGACATGCCACTCCAGTCCCACGAAGTGAGCCAGCTCTATGCCATCTTCAAGGCGCTTCCCACCGGGGTGTTGCTGCTTGACGGGGCAGGGGTGGTCACCCGCGCGAATCCGGCGGCCATATCCCTGCTGGGGGAGCCGCTGGAAGGGGAGCTCTGGCGCCACATCATTGCCCGCTGCTTCGAGCCGCGCGAGGATGATGGCCACGAGATCTCCCTGCGCGACGGGCGCCGGGTCCAGCTCTCGACTCAACCGCTGCCGGATCAGCCCGGCCAGCTGGTCTTTATCAACGACCTGACCGAAACCCGTAAACTGCAAGACCGCATCAACCACATGAAGCGGCTGTCGGCGCTGGGTAATATGGCGGCCTCGCTCGCCCACCAGATCCGCACGCCGCTCTCCGCCGCCATGCTCTATGCCGCCAATCTGGCCAACCGCACCCTCAAGCCGGAATCCCGCACTCAATTTCAGCAAAAGCTGATGGCCCGTTTGCAGGATCTGGAGAAGCAGATCAATGACATACTGCTGTTTGCCCGCAATGGCGACAATCAGGTGGTCACCCCCATCTCGGTACAAGGGCTGCTGGCCGAAGTGCAGGCCGGTGCCGAGGCCTTTTGCCAGCAGCAGGGCTGCGAGCTGCACATGGAGGCGCCGGAGCCCGATCTCTGTCTGCTGGCCAACAGCAGTGCGCTGGCGGGGGCCATCAACAACCTGATTGCCAATGCCCAGCAGGCAGGGGCTACGTCACTCTTGGTCAGCGCGGTGCGCAGCGGTGCCCGGGTGGAGATGCGGGTCATCGATAATGGCAAGGGGATCCCTTCCCATCAGCTCGGTCAGGTATTCGAACCCTTCTTTACCACTCGCTCCCAGGGCACAGGTCTCGGGCTGGCGGTGGTGCAATCTGTAGTGCGTGCCCATCAGGGCGAGGTCGGTGTGGCCTCGGTTCCCGGTGAAGGCACCTGCTTTACTCTGTCGTTCCCCCTGCACCAGCAACCGGTGCAGCTTGGAGGTGTAGCATGACACAGGCCAGGATCCTGGTAGTTGAAGATGACAATGGCCTGCGCGAAGCGCTGGTGGATACCCTTTTGCTCGGCGGTTATGAGTGCCGTGAAGCGGACAGCGGCGAGCGGGCTCTGCTGGCCCTCTCCCGTCAGCCGTTTGACATGGTGATCTCCGATATCCAGATGGGGGGGATGGACGGCCTCACCCTGCTGGCCACCATTCGCCAGCAATATCCGCAGATACCTGTGCTGCTGATGACCGCCTACGCCAACATCGACGGTGCGGTGCGCGCCATGCGTGAAGGGGCCATCGACTATCTGGCCAAGCCATTTTCGCCGGAGGTGCTGCTTAATCAGGTCAGCCGCTATGTGCCCGCCCAGAAGGTGGAGAAGCGCGCCGTGGTTTACGGGGACCCCAAAACTGCCGAGCTGTTCCAGCTGGCGACCCGGGTGGCCAGAAGCGAAGCGACCGTGATGGTGACCGGCCCGAGCGGGACGGGGAAAGAGGTGCTGGCCCGTTACATTCACGATAACTCCAGCCGCGCCGAGCAGCCCTTCGTCGCCATCAACTGCGCCGCCATTCCGGAAAACATGCTGGAGGCGACCCTGTTTGGCTACGAGAAGGGGGCTTTCACCGGTGCGGTACAGGGGTGCCCGGGCAAGTTCGAACAGGCGCAGGGGGGCACCCTGCTGCTTGACGAGATCACCGAGATGGATCAGGGGCTGCAAGCCAAATTGCTGCGGGTGTTGCAGGAGAAAGAGGTGGAGCGGCTCGGCAGTCGCAAGATGATCCCGCTGGATGTGCGGGTCATCGCTACCAGCAACCGGGATTTGAAAAAAGCGGTGCAGGATGGTCTGTTCCGCGAAGATCTCTACTATCGCCTCAACGTCTTTCCGCTGCGCTGGTCTGCCCTGTGCGAGCGGCCCGGTGACATTCTGCCGCTGGCGGAACATCTGCTGGCGCTTCATGCCAGTCAGCAGGGGCTGCCGACACCACAGTTGACGGATGCCTCGCGGGAGCGGCTGCTGGCCCACCCTTGGCCCGGCAATGTGCGGGAGCTGGACAACGTGGTACAGCGCGCCCTGATCCTCAGCCCCGACGGGGTCATTGATTGTGACCACCTTATTCTGGAAGAGCTGGACGAGCAGGAGATGGAGTTTGTCAGCGTGGAGCGCAGCTATGGCGGCGATCGCCTCGGCAGCGAACTCAAGCAGCAGGAGCACCAGATCATCCTCGACACCCTGCAAGATTGTAACGGCAGCCGCAAGGCGGTGGCCGACCGACTCGGGATTAGCCCGCGCACCCTGCGCTACAAGCTGGCCCAGATGCGGGAGGCGGGGATCGACCTGCCAGCCTGAGGCCGAGAGGGAAACCGCACTGTGTGGGGGCTGTCATGGTCTTGACGGCCCGGCTCGATTATTATGGGGCCCTTGGCGTTTTGAGCCTGGGCCCTGTTTTTATTGGTAAAGCAGGGGACCGAGCCTTAATAAGGGACCCCTATGATCTCTCATCGAAAACTCGAAACCGTACTGAACCATCTGCTCGAACCGCACGCCATCAAGGATTACTGCCCCAACGGCTTGCAAGTGGAGGGGCGTGAGCGCATTCGCAAGGTAGTGACCGGTGTCACCGCCAGTCAGGCGCTTATCGACGCCGCCGTGGCTGCCGAGGCCGATGCCATTCTGGTCCATCACGGCTACTTCTGGAGCGGTGAACCGGCCCAGATCACCGGCATGAAGCAGCGTCGGCTCAAGACCCTGCTGACCCACGATATCAACCTGTTTGCCTACCATTTGCCGCTGGATGTCCATCCCGAGGTGGGTAACAACGCCCAGCTTGCCAAGCTGCTCGACATCAAGGTGCGTCGCGGTCTGGAGCCGTGGAACAGCAAGAGTGTCGCCATGGTGGGCAAGCTGGAAGAGCCGATGAGCGGTGCCGACTTTGCCAAGCTGATTGCCGAGCGCCTTGGCCGTGAACCACTCTATTGTGGCGATACCGGTCCCGAGCTTATCCGTTCCGTGGCCTGGTGCACCGGCGGCGGTCAGAGCTACATCAATCTGGCGGCGGAGCAGGGCATCGATGCCTTTATCTCCGGTGAAGCCTCAGAGCAGACCATTCACACCGCCCGCGAGATGGGGATGCACTTCTACGCCGCGGGCCATCACGCCACCGAGCGTTACGGCGTCAAGGCGCTGGGGGAGTGGCTGGCGACCGTGCATGGGTTGGATGTGACCTTTATCGATATCGACAATCCGGTCTAGGGTCGCTTGGCCGCGTAGCGGCGTAATCGGACCTGACCTCAGCCAGCGTGTGGTAGTTAGAAATGACAAGGGAGGCCTAAGCCTCCCTTGTTGTATCTGACATGCAGTTGTTAGCGGTTACTCGCAGGCGTAACCAGCGGGGCCCAGCAGGGCGCCATCCAGTTGCACGGCGCCATCTACCATCTGCAGCCTGCCTTCGCAGAACCAGCGCACCACCAGCGGGTAGATGCTGTGTTCCTGCGCCTGTACCCGTGCCGCTACCTCGTCCGCCGTGTCCCCTTCAAAGATGGGCACGCGGGCCTGCAGGATCACCGGGCCACCATCCAGCTCTTCGGTGACGAAGTGGACGCTGGCGCCGTGTTCACTGTCACCGGCATCTATGGCGCGCTGGTGGGTGTGCAGGCCCTGATACTTGGGCAGCAGGGAGGGGTGGATATTGATCATCCGCCCGGCGAAATGGCGCACCAGATCACCGCTCAATATCCACATAAACCCGGCCAGTACCACCAGATCCGGCTGATAGTCTGCCATCAGCGCCAGCAGGGCGGCGTCATACTCCTCCCGGCTGGCGAACTGCTGCTGGGTCAGAATGGAGGTCGCCACCCCCGCATCTTTCGCGCGAACCAGACCATAGGCATCGGCCTTGTTGCTGATAACGCCGACCACTTCACCGGCAATCTTGCCGCTAGCGCAGTGGTCGAGGATCGCCTGCAGGTTGCTGCCGCTGCCAGAGATTAGGACGAGGATCCGCATCATTTGATGACGACCTGCTCCTCACCGTCTGCTGCCTTGGCGATATGACCGATGTGCCATGCGTTCTCGCCTTCCGCCTTGAGCAGGGTCAGCGCCTTCTCCAGCTGGTTGGCGGGCAGGGCGATGATCATGCCGACGCCGCAGTTGAAGGTGCGATACATCTCGTGACGGGTGACGTTGCCAGCCTGCTGCAGCCAGCTGAACACCGCCGGCCACTGCCAGCTCTGCTCGTCGATCACCGCTTGAGTGTTGGCAGGCAGTACGCGCGGGATGTTCTCCCAGAAGCCACCACCTGTGATGTGGGAGAGGGCGTGGATCTCGCACTCCTTGATGAGCTTGAGCACAGGTTTCACATAGATGCGGGTCGGCTCCAACAGGGCGTTGGCCAGGGTGGTGTCACCCAGCGGCTGATGCACGTCGGCTTTGGAGACTTCCAGAATTTTACGGATCAGGGAGAAGCCGTTGGAGTGAGGGCCGCTGGCGGCCAGCGCGATCAGGGCATCCCCTTCACCGACCTTACTGCCGTCGATGATTTCGCTCTTCTCCACCACACCGACGCAGAAACCGGCGATGTCGTAGTCTTCCCCTTCATACATACCCGGCATCTCGGCGGTCTCGCCGCCCACCAGGGCACAGCCTGACTGCTCGCAACCGGCACCGATCCCGGTGACCACCGCGGCCGCGGTGTCCACGTCCAGCTTGCCGGTTGCATAGTAGTCGAGGAAGAACAGCGGCTCGGCGCCCTGTACGATCAGGTCATTGACGCACATGGCCACCAGATCGATGCCCACGGTGTCGTGCTTCTTCAGGTCGATGGCCAGCCGCAGCTTGGTGCCCACACCATCGGTACCGGAGACCAGTACCGGCTCCTTGTAGCCCGCAGGGATTTGACACAAGGCCCCAAAGCCGCCAAGACCACCAAGGACTTCAGGACGACGAGTGCGCTTTGACACGCCCTTGATACGTTCAACCAGTGCATTGCCGGCATCGATATCTACGCCAGCATCCTTGTAGCTCAGTGAGGTTTTGTCAGTCACGAGTATTCCCCGTCATGTAAAGAAGTGGAGGGTAAAATTCGGGGCGTATTCTAACAGTGGCGGTGAAAAACCAGAAAGGAAATCGTTTGCGCGTTTTTGCGCGGAAATGCTCTACAAGCGGCGGCTTTTGTTGTATGATTCCGCGATTTTTTTGCGGCAGGTTAGAGGAGATAATAATGAAAGTCGTTGAAGTCAAACACCCCCTGGTCAAACACAAGATCGGTCTGATGCGTGAAGGCGATATCAGCACCAAGCGTTTCCGTGAACTGGCCAAAGAAGTGGGCAGTTTGTTGACCTATGAAGCGACCTCTGACTTCGAAACCGAGAAGGTTATCATCGATGGCTGGAATGGGCCAGTAGAAGTTGACCAGATCAAAGGCAAGAAGGTAACCGTCGTACCTATCCTGCGTGCCGGCCTTGGCATGATGGATGGCGTGCTGGAGCACATGCCGAGCGCCCGCGTCAGCGTGGTCGGTATCTACCGTGATGAAGAGACCCTGCAACCGGTTCCCTATTTCGAAAAGATCGTCAGCAACATCGAAGAGCGTCTGGCGCTGGTCATCGATCCGATGCTGGCCACCGGCGGCTCCATGATCGCTACCATCGATCTGCTGAAGAAGAAAGGCTGCCAATCCATCAAGGTGCTGGTACTGGTTGCCGCGCCGGAAGGGATCAAGGCGCTGGAAGCCGCTCACCCTGACGTAGAGCTCTATTGCGCTTCTGTCGACCAGGGGCTGAACGAGAAAGGCTACATCGTGCCGGGTCTGGGCGATGCAGGCGACAAGATCTTCGGTACCAAGTAACTTAATGCTTTAACCTGCTTCCCATGTGGAAGGGGTGATCGGAGCCGGCGCATCGCCGGCTCTGCTGTTTGTGGCCGCTTGTGCCAGCCTTGCCGCAGGGCGCGCCTTGCCGCTACCATAAGCACACTCTCCCATTTCGAGACTCTGTTCATGTTCAAACGTGTTGTGACCGCCCTCTGCTGCGGCTTGTCATTCATGGCCTCGGCCGCTCAGGTGACCGACCTCTATCAGGGCAAGGTCCCGACCAGTGGCGACATGGTGGCCGCTCAAGGGCAGGCACTGGGTCAGGTGCTGATCAAGGTGACCGGCAAGCGCGACATCCTCACCCAACCGGTGGTGGTCAAGGCGCTGGCGGCGCCGGGCGACTATGTCAAAAGCTATGGCTATCAGGATCAGGACACCGTCAAGTATCTGAAAGCCGAGTTCAAGAGTGACAAGGTCAACAGCCTGGTCTCCGAGAGCCAGTATGCCCTGCTTGGCCCGGCTCGTCCCCAGATGGCGATCTGGCTGGTGGTGGATCAGGGGGAGCGTCGCCTACTGGCGGATCAATCCAGCGATGGTTGGGCGCAAGCCTTGCGCGAGCAGGCCCAGACGCTGGGGCTGCCCATCAGCATTCCGCTGATGGATCTCGATGACAACATGGCGGTCAGTGCCACCGACGTCTGGGGACGCTTTGCCGACCCGATTTTGCAGGCAAGCCAGCGCTATGGCGCCGAGATGGTGGTGTTGGGCAAGCTGACACCGGAAGGTGACAAGTGGAGCATCGATTGGGGACTCTACGGCCCCAAAGCGGCTGGTGAAGTGACCGAGCTGACCCGTGGCAATAGCACCGGCACTCAGGCCGAAGTGGCGCAAGGGTTTGCTGATACCCTGGCGGCCTGGCTAGTGAAAAACTACGGTGCCCGTATCTCGGGTCCGGTAACCAGCCAGACCCTGGTGGTGGATGGCCTCTCCGAAGTGGACAGCATGATCGCCGTGCAGAAGATGCTGCAGGGGATGGCCAATGTCAGCAAGGTGACGATCGGCAAGCTGGAGGGGGACCAGGTCACCTTCAACTTTACCCTGCAAGGGGAGCAGGCCGAACTGGTGCGGGCGCTGCAACTTGAGAGTCGTTTGCGCAAGGTTGACGATAATGGCAGCGGTTTGCGTTACCAATGGTCGCAGCCCTGATTTTATAAGGCTTTTGTAGACCGCCCGGCCTGTCCGGGCGGTTCTCTATCCGCCTTTGCGATGATACACTTAGCCACAAATGTCACAGTCAAAGCCCAACGAGTGAAGCAACCGGCCCAACTGTCTTTAGCCGTACAACTACCGGATGATGAAACCTTCGTCAGTTTTTATCCCGGCACCAATGCTCATCTGATCACCGCCCTCAAGAATGCGGCCATCGGTCAGGGGTCGCCTTTCCTCTATTTCTGGGGAGCCAAGGGATCCGGACGCTCTCATCTGCTCCACGCCACCTGTGCCGAGGTCAACGCCCGCGATGCAGCGGCGGCCTATCTCTCCCTCGATCAGTTTGAACAGCTTGATCCCAGCATGCTCGATGCTCTCGAAAGCTTGCCGCTGGTCTGTCTCGACAGCCTCGAGGCGATCGCCGGCAATGCCGTGTGGGAGCGGGCGCTGTTCGATTTCTACAACCGCTGGCAGGAGAAGGGGGAGGGGACGCTGGTGGTCACTGGCTGCAGCGCGCCGCGCAAACTGGGGCTGCAACTGCCGGATCTCGCCTCGCGCCTCGACTGGGGGGTGAGTTTCCATCTCGAAGAGCTGGATGATGAAGGCAAGCTCAGTGCCCTGCAACTGCGTGCCGAGTTGCGGGGCTTCAAATTGCCCATCGATGTGGGCCGCTTCCTGCTCAACCGACTCTCCCGCGATATGCGCACCCTGCTCACCACCCTCAATCAGCTCGACAACGCCTCTTTTCGCGCCAAGCGCAAGCTCACCATCCCCTTTGTCAAAGAGATCCTAGAGCTCTGATCCTGCCGCTGGTGTGCGTCTGACCGACATTGGAATGGCTGATAAAAAGAAACCCCGGCTTCAGGCCGGGGTTTTGCTATTTCAAGACAGCTCTGCCTATCAGTGGAACTGATCTTCTTCGGTGGAGCCGGTCAGGGCGGTCACCGAGGATTGGCCACCCTGAATGACGGTGGTCACCTTGTCGAAGTAACCGGTACCGACCTCCTGCTGGTGGGCCACGAAGGTGTAGCCGCGGCTGGCGGCGGCAAATTCCGGCTCCTGCACCATCTCGACGTAGTGCTTCATCCCTTCGCCACGGGCGTACTGGTAGGCCAGCTCGTACATGTGGAACCACATGTTGTGGATACCCGCGAGGGTGATGAACTGATACTTGTAGCCCATGTCGGAAAGCTCCTGCTGGAAGCGGGCGATGGTGGCATCGTCCAGATTCTTCTTCCAGTTGAAGCTCGGGGAGCAGTTGTAGGCCAGGATGCGATCCGGGAACTTGGCCTTGATTGCTTCGGCAAATTTACGCGCTTCGTCCAGATCCGGCTTGGCGGTTTCACACCACACCATGTCGGCGTAGGGGGCGTAAGCCAGACCGCGAGCAATGGCCTGATCGATACCGGCACGTACCTTGTAGAACCCTTCGGCAGTGCGCTCGCCAGTCAGGAAGTCTGCATCGTACGGGTCGGCGTCGGTGGTCAGCAGGTCAGCCGCGTTGGCGTCGGTACGGGCGATCACCAGGGTGGTGGTGCCGCACACATCGGCTGCCAGACGGGCGGCAACCAACTTCTGCACCGCTTCCTGAGTCGGTACCAGCACCTTGCCACCCATGTGGCCGCACTTCTTGACCGAAGCGAGCTGGTCTTCGAAGTGCACGCCAGCGGCGCCCGCTTCAATCATCCCCTTCATCAGTTCGAAGGCGTTAAGCACACCGCCGAAACCGGCTTCCGCATCCGCCACGATCGGCAGGAAGTAGTCGATAAAGCCCTCATCCTGCGGCCCGACCTTGTTGGCCCACTGGATCTGGTCGGCACGGGCGAAGGAGTTGTTAATGCGCTCCACCACGGACGGCACCGAGTTGGCCGGGTAGAGGGACTGATCCGGATACATGGTGGAGGACAAATTGTTGTCCGCCGCCACCTGCCAGCCGGAGAGGTAGATCGCCTCGATCCCCGCCTTGGCCTGCTGCACCGCCTGACCACCGGTCAGGGCGCCGAGGCAGTTGACGTAGCCTTTCTTGGCGTCGCCGTGGATCAGACCCCACAGCTTGTCGGCACCACGCTGGGCCAGAGTGTGCACCGGCTGCAAGCTGCCGCGCAGATTCACCACGTCTTCGGCGCTGTAGCCGCGCTTGATCCCTTTCCAGCGGGGGTTTTCCGCCCAGTCTTTCTCGATAGCCTGGATCTGTTGCTCACGGGTCAGTGCCATATCAGTTCCCTCTTTCATTGATTTCACGTTTCCATTGACTTGTTATTGGCGAGCCCCGCTGGGGGCCCGTGATTCAGAGCCGCTCGTAACCGGGCAGCGTCAGAAAATCGATCAGGGTATCGGCGCAGGTGATCTCTTCCATCAGCTCGCTTGCCTCGGCAAAGCGTCCTGCCTGCCAGCGCGCAGTACCCACCTCGGCTTTGACCACCTCCAGCTCCTCGGCCAGCATCTGGCGGAACAGCTCTTTGGTCACCACCTTGCCATTCGACAGACTCTTGCCGTGGCGGATCCACTGCCAGATGGAGGTGCGGGAGATCTCGGCGGTGGCGGCATCTTCCATCAGACCGTAGATGGGCACGCAGCCGTTGCCGTTGATCCAGGCCTCCAGATATTGCAGGGCAACCCGGATATTTGTACGCATGCCTGCTTCGGTCCGCTCGCCCTCACAGGGGGCCAGCAGGTCGGCGGCAGTGATGGGGGCATCCTGCTCGCGCAGTACGCCGATCTGGTTCTTGGCGCCAGCCGCAATGGTGGCGTTGAACACCGCCATGGCGGTATCAGCTAGGCCAGGGTGGGCGACCCAGGTACCATCGTGGCCGTTGTTGGCTTCGCGCTCCTTGTCGGCCTTGACCTTGGCGAAGACCTGCTCGTTGGCGGCAGCGTCTTTGGCCGGAATAAAGGCGGCCATGCCACCCATCGCCAGCGCACCGCGCTTGTGACAGGTCTTGATCAGCAGCCGCGAGTAGGCGGAGAGGAACGGCTTGTCCATGGTCACCACCTGACGATCAGGCAGGACGCGATCCGGATGGTTCTTCAAGGTTTTGATATAGCTGAAGATGTAGTCCCAGCGGCCGCAGTTCAGCGCAACGATGTGATCCTTCATTTGATAGAGCAGCTCATCCATCTCGAATACGGCTGGCAGGGTTTCAATCAGCACGGTGGCCTTGATGGTGCCGCGGGGCAGACCGAACTTGTCCTCGGTCCAGGCGAACACCTCGCTCCACCAGCGCCCTTCCAGATGGCTCTGCAACTTGGGCACGTAGAAGTAGGGGCCCGAGCCTTTGGCCAGCAGCGCCTGATAGTTGTGCAGGAAGTAGAGGGCAAAATCGAACAGGCCGCCTGGGATGGGCTCGCCATCGAAGGTGACATGTTTTTCCGGCAGGTGCAGACCGCGCACCCGGCAGATGAGGACGGCCGGATCGGTGCTCAGGGTATAAGCCTTTCCTTCCGGACTGGTGTAAGAGATGGTGCCGTTGACCGCATCGCGCAGGTTTATTTGGCCCTCGATCACTTTATTCCAGGCGGGGGCCAGTGAGTCCTCGAAATCCGCCATGAACACCTTGACGTTGGCGTTGAGGGCGTTGATCACCATCTTGCGCTCGACCGGGCCGGTGATCTCCACACGGCGGTCTTGCAGGTCGGCAGGAATGCCGCGAATGGTCCAGTCACCTTCACGGATGTGGGCGGTTTCCGGCAGGAAGTCCGGCAGCTCGCCGCCATCGATACGGGCCTGGCGTGCCACACGTTGTTTCAGCAATTCCCCTCTTTGGGGAGCAAAACGTTCCACCAGTTCGGAGACCAGAGCCACCGCGTCCGGCGTCAGAATTTGCGCGTATTCGGGCAGCATCTCGCCCTGGATGCGAAGGCGGGCGCTGCAGTGGGTCTGAGCCGGTGCCGACATAAGTTTCACTCCTTTGAGAATTACATTTTGAACTTACTAACTACGACTAAAGTCGAATCCCTGTTCCTGAAACGTTCCCGCAACAACGGGGTAACACGATTGATAAGGTGCGAAATATTGTTGAGTACGTCAACAGTTTTTTTTAAACGCCTGTTTTTTCGATATGGTTAAGTTGATGTTTTTTATTGTTTTATTGGATTGGTATAAAAGCTCTACGCAGATGGTTATGCTCCTGCTTTTTCCCATCGGACAACGGCTAATTTGGGCCGTTACCCCGCTCCTCGTTTCGTAACTTATTACGTAATAAAATTACAAGTGCAAAAACAACTCCCGACCTAACTCCAGGCTTTGCCAAAACAGTCGTATAAAGTGCGTTTGAATGTGGCAATGAAGGTTTTGCTATTGCTAGGTCTGGTTGGTGGACGCACGTTTTAAACTTGGCGTGGTGATGCGGGCTCTGTTGGCACCAGCGGCTTCAGTGATGGAATGTGAAGCGCAATAACGTAGGTTTGTATCAGTTGTCGGGGGGAATGCCGGGTTGGAAGGGGAGAGAAGCTGCAGTCAATAATACTGCCATCCTAGATAGGATTAGCAGTTTGTCGTTTTTTGCTGATTTCTCGCCAAGGACGGGAAACGGAGGGCGTTGAATAGGCGATGCGCCGGGGATTGAGCGGCCATCTGGCCGGGCTCAATAGTCATCATCCGGTTCGGCAAGATCGATCACATCCAGCTGGATGACCTGTTCATCTTCGTTTTCGGTATTGCAGGGGGTGTCGTGAGGAACGGAATAAAGCGCATTGGCGGGTGTGACATCGGTGGTCTGGTGCATGCCTGGTCCTGTGTTGAACGCAAGCCGGACAGTGATCCCTTCACTCGTGTTTCCACCTCCCTGTGTTGTTTACCGGCGGAAAGTTACGCATCTTAATGAGTTCGGAAAAAAGATTCAAGTGGTTCTGAGTGTTTTTTGTTCTTGGTGGGCTGGCATCGTCAGGAGGATAAATAGGAGGCAAAAAAATAGCCCAGTCGTTTGACTGGGCTATTCTCGGGGAAAATGGTCGGTGTGAGAGGATTCGAACCTCCGACCCTCTACACCCCATGCAGATGCGCTACCTGGCTGCGCTACACACCGACGGAGTCAGACTCGGCTGACGGGGAGGAAGTCTAATAGCATGGCCAAACGGGTGCAACTCCTTTTTTATCATAGAGATGCCGATTGCTTCTTTATTGCTCAGTCGGGATGCGGCTTGGGTCTGACGTGCAGATTTGGCATAATCGCCGCCCTGTCACTGCGAGCTATCATGCCTGCTATCTATGGATTCATCTGACAGGTATGGATAGCGGGAATGTAAACAGCACAATTGAACAATATAAAGAGGGGATGGGCGTGAAACCATCAGAGGTCCCAGAAATACCGAGTCAGACCGAGCAGGACGAACAGTGGATGCGCCATGCCATGGCATTGGCCGCCCGGGCCGAAGGGATTGGCGAGATCCCGGTCGGTGCCGTACTGGTGCTGGATGGTCAGGTGGTGGGAGAGGGGTGGAACCGCTCCATCAGCGAACACGATGCCTGTGCCCATGCCGAGGTGATGGCAATCCGGGCGGCGGGCAAGCAGCTGGAGAACTACCGCCTGCTCGACACCACTCTTTATGTGACGCTGGAGCCCTGCTGTATGTGTGCCGGTGCGCTGATCCATAGCCGGATCAAGCGGGTGGTTTACGGCGCCCGAGATCTCAAGACCGGTGCTGCGGGGTCGGTGTTCGAGATCTTGCTGGACCCGCGCCACAATCACAGAGTCGAGCTGACCGGCGGTGTGCTGGCCGATGCCTGCTCGGCCCAGTTGTCGGCCTTCTTCAAGCGCCGTCGCGCCGAGAAAAAGACAGCCAAACTGGCGCTGCAACAATCAAACGATACCCTTTCCTGAATCATTCGGGGGCAGCGCAGGCTGCCCTTGCTGATTATCAGCATAAATATCCCTTTATAAACAATATATTGCGTCCATCTTCCTTCGAAAGGATCCCCGCCCATTTTTCCGCTAACAACCTCTGTTAAAGCGTTCTCGATGTAACAAAACTGTCATGCAACCGCCATATAATGCCGCGAAGCCTAGCTTACATTGAGGTCTTGCATGTCATCGGAATCGTTAAACCTGGTCATGGCGGGCAGTAGAAAACGCCGGATCAAGGATAAATTGGCCAAATATGGCGTCACCACAGGCGGAGCCCTGGTACTGGTGGCGCTGTTGCTTATCTTCTTTTATCTGCTCTATGTGGTGAAACCCATCTTCAATGGCGCCTCC
This sequence comes from Aeromonas sp. DNP9, assembly GCF_001728955.1. Classification (NCBI taxonomy): domain Bacteria; kingdom Pseudomonadati; phylum Pseudomonadota; class Gammaproteobacteria; order Aeromonadales; family Aeromonadaceae; genus Aeromonas; species Aeromonas sp. DNP9. The sequence continues at coordinate 98,562 of NZ_LYSQ01000014.1, forward strand.
ATGGAGCCAGCCACCTCGTTTACCCTGCCCGTCGCAGGGAAGACAGCCTGGCTCGGCATGGAAGAGCAGAACGAGATCGGCTATCGCTTCAACGATAAAGGTCAGGTCAACTTCTTCGCGCTACAAGGAGATGACAAGATCAAGGTTGGCCAGTCACTGGGCCAAGCCCAGGTTGCTGGCGACATCAGCACGGCCACAACGCCGGCGCCGGGCCAAAAGCTGATTGCCTACGGCTTTGCCGATGGCAAGGCACTGGTTGTCCAGCCTGCGTTCAAGGTCTCCTATCCTAACGATGTGCGGGTGATTGAACCCAGCCTGAAATATCCCTTCGGCGAAGAGCCTGTGGTGATCGACCCGCAAGGGAAGGCGCTGCAACGGATGGTGTTCGAAGCCACCAAGGACAAGATGGCTACCGCTGCCGTGACCGAAGATGGTCGTGGCGTGATGACTGTGATGAGCGGCGAGGAGAACTTCATCTCCGGGGAGATTGAGTGGAGCAGTGAAAACTACACGATTCCCTCTTTGCCGCGTCATGTGGATCAGATGTTGCTGACCCCCAATCTGCGGATCCTCTTTGTACGTCAGGGAAATCGTCTCTCCGTCTATGACATTCATAACCTGAGCGAGATCTCCTTGCGCAACGTGCTGGAGATCAATGCCACCAACGCCAACGTGACTCGGGTCGAGCTGCTGGCAGGCGCTTCTTCGCTGCTGGTAGGTAATGACAACGGTGTCATCTCCCAGTGGTTTGAAGTGGCAAAGGATGGCAAACGTCAGTTCACCCAGATCCGTGATTTCAAGGGTGATGGCGCAGTGGATCTGTTGACTCCCGAGCACTTTCGCAAAGGCTTCATCAGTGCCGACAAGGACGGCATCATCAGCTTCTTCCACGCCACCGGCGAGACCAAGCTGCTGACCGAGACAGTAGAAGGGGGGGAGCTTTCTGCCCTGGCCATCTCTCCACGCCACAATGCACTGTTGATGCAACAAGGCGACACCTTCAAGTTGTTTACGGTTGAGAATGATCACCCCGAAGTGACCTGGTCTGCCCTCTGGCAAAAGGTATGGTACGAAGGGTATCCGGAGCCCCAGTATGTGTGGCAATCCACCTCCGCCAGCAACGACTTTGAAGCCAAGCTGAGTCTGGTCCCCCTTTCGTTTGGTACTCTCAAAGCCGCTTTTTATGCGCTGTTGTTTGCTGTACCACTCGGGATTGCCGGTGCCATCTATACCGCCTACTTCATGTCTCCGGGGATGCGCAAGTTTGTTAAACCGACCATCGAGATCATGGAGGCATTGCCAACCGTTATCCTCGGTTTCCTGGCAGGTTTGTGGCTTGCTCCCATCGTGGAAGATTATCTGCCGGGCATTTTTATGATGCTGGTGATGCTGCCGATGGGGATGCTGCTTGCAGCTCTGCTATGGCATCTGTTGCCTGACGCTCTCAAGCAAAGTGTGCCTGAGGGCAGTCAAGCCGTCTTGCTGATCCCTGTCGTTATTCTGATTGGCTGGATGGCTCTTACTCTCAGTCCTGTCGTCGAAAATGCGTTTTTCGGTGGTGATACCCGTAGCTGGCTCACCAATGTAATGGGGATCAAATTTGACCAGCGCAACTCGCTGGTGGTCGGTATCGCCATGGGCTTTGCGGTCATCCCCACCATCTTCTCCATCGCTGAAGATGCGGTCTTCTCGGTGCCCAAGCATCTGACCCAGGGCTCGCTGGCGCTGGGGGCCACCCCGTGGCAGACCCTGAGCCGGGTGGTAATCCTCACCGCGAGCCCAGGCATCTTCTCTGCGGTGATGATGGGCCTTGGCCGCGCCGTGGGCGAGACCATGATCGTGCTGATGGCCACTGGTAACACCCCCATCATGGACTTCTCCATGTTCCAGGGGTTGCGTACCCTCGCCGCCAACATTGCGGTGGAGATGCCGGAGTCGGAAGTGGGTAGCTCCCATTATCGAGTGCTGTTCCTCGCGGCCTTCGTACTGTTTGTGTTCACCTTTTTCTTCAACACCCTGGCCGAGTTTGTCCGCCAGCGGTTGCGTGAAAAATACAGCTCCATGTAACGGGCAAGGAATCGACAATGGGTAAGTGGTTTAAATCAGGGGCCCCCTGGATCTGGATGACCGGCGGTGCCGTCAGCCTGAGCCTGGTAGCGGTACTGGGTCTTTTGTTGCTGATCGGCTGGCGTGGTCTGGTCTACTTCTGGCCCCACCCTATCTATGAGTGGCAACTGGAAGACGCCAGCGGTAACAAGAGTGTGTTGGTTGGTGAAATCAATGACAGTGAGCAGGTGCCGGTTGAACGCCTGCGAGCCGCAGGATTGCCATTGGCAGGTGAAGAACGTGAGGTGTTGACCCGTTATCTGGTCAAGACCGGCAACCGCGAGTTCGTTGACCTCGATTTTCGCTGGGTTCTGGAGACTGATATCAAGTCTCAGGCTCTTCCTGTCGAGATGGCAATGATAGAGCGTACTACCAACGGCAACTTCTATGGCTATGTGGTAGAGGCCAGGGAAGATGGCGTCGTGCATGAGCAAGATTTACACAAAGTGCTCAAGCGGATGCTGGCTCGAAGCAACGGTTTGTCTGAACAAGCCAACGAGTTGCAAAAAGGCCCCATTGGCGCCATCAACTACCAATTAGAGAAACTGCGCCTCAAGGAACGTAAAGCAGAGCTCGAAAATGAGCTGACCGATCAGCTCAAAGCGGAGCTGGCCAGTGAGCGTCAGGCCCTCAACGATCGTTATCAGGTGCAGGAAAAAGAGCTCTTCTCTCTGCGTAGCCAAGCCGATCGCGACGCCATCACCGTCAAGGATATGCGTGGCGAGCTGGTGACCATGCCGATGTCCAAGGTACTGGACGTGGTATGGCCCAACGACATGAGCCTGCTGGCCAAGGTGGGTCACTGGTTCCATCAGATCGGCAAGTTTGTTTCCGGTGAGCCTCGTGAAGCCAACACCGAGGGCGGGGTGTTCCCGGCCATCTTCGGTACCGTCTTCATGGTTATCCTGATGGCGATCATCGTGACCCCGCTGGGGGTGGTGGCCGCGGTTTATCTGCACGAGTATGCGGGCAAGAACAGTCTGACCAAGCTTATCCGCATTGCGGTGATCAACCTGGCGGGCGTGCCCTCCATCGTTTACGGCGTGTTTGGTCTGGGCTTCTTTGTCTACACGCTCGGCGGTTCGTTAGACCAGCTGTTCTACCCGGAAGCGCTGCCGAGCCCGACCTTTGGCTCACCCGGCGTGATCTGGTCGGCGCTGACCCTGGCCATCCTGACCCTGCCGGTGGTGATTGTCTCCACCGAAGAGGGGTTGGCGCGGATCCCGAGCACCATCCGTCAGGGCTCGCTGGCACTGGGCGCGACCCAGGCCGAAACCCTGTGGCGCATCGTGCTGCCGATGGCGAGCCCGGCCATCATGACCGGCCTTATTCTGGCGATTGCCCGTGCAGCCGGTGAAGTGGCGCCGCTGATGCTGGTGGGGGTGGTGAAACTGGCACCGACCCTGCCGATGGATGGCAACTTCCCGTATCTGCATGTGGAGCGCAAGTTCATGCACCTGGGCTTCCACATCTATGACGTCGGCTTCCAGAGCCCTAACGTCGAGGCGGCCCGCCCGCTGGTCTACGCCACCTCCTTCCTGCTGGTGACGGTGATCGTGGGTCTGAACCTGACCGCTATCGGTATTCGTAACCATTTGCGCGAGAAATTCCGGTCGCTGGAGCATTAATCCGGCGCCGCTTGAGTGATACAAGAGTGAGATAACAGAGTGGCGGCCGAGCGCGAGCCGCCATCTCTCTGCACCAATACGTGAGGGGCGCCGGCAGCTGTCCGGCCACTCCAGATAGATTTTGAGGTAACAGATGATCAACGTAACGACCACGTCTACCCAGCACACCGCGCTGGACCTGCTCAACCTGACCCCGGAGCAGACCGCGCTGGAGGTGAAGGATCTCAACCTGTACTACGGCAGCAAGCAGGCGTTGTTCAACGTCAACATGAAGATCCCCAAAGGGCAGGTGACCGCCTTTATCGGCCCGTCAGGCTGTGGCAAATCGACCCTGCTGCGCTGCATCAACCGGATGAACGATCTGGTGGAGATCTGCCGCATCGAGGGGGAGATCCAGCTGCACGGCCACAACATCTATGACAAGAGCGTCGATGTTTCCGCCCTGCGCCGTCAGGTGGGCATGGTGTTCCAGCGCCCGAACCCCTTCCCCAAGTCCATCTACGAGAACGTGGTCTATGGTCTGCGCCTGCAGGGGATCAACGATCGTCGCACTCTGGATGAAGCGGCCGAGCGCTCCCTGCGTGGTGCGGCCCTGTGGGACGAAGTGAAGGATCGTCTGCATGACAACGCCTTCGGTCTCTCCGGTGGTCAGCAGCAGCGTCTGGTGATTGCCCGTGCCATCGCCATCGAGCCGGAAGTGTTGCTGCTCGATGAACCGACCTCGGCGCTCGACCCCATCTCCACCCTCACCATCGAAGAGCTGATCAACGAGCTCAAGAGCCAGTTCACCGTGGTGATCGTGACCCACAACATGCAACAGGCTGCGCGCGTGTCGGATCAGACCGCCTTCATGTATATGGGCGAGCTTATCGAGTACTCGGATACCAACACCATTTTCACCACCCCGGCCAAGAAAAAGACCGAAGATTACATTACCGGTCGTTACGGCTAAGGAGAGGAGAGGATGAATCTCAGCAAACAGATTGGCAGTCGGTTCAACGGCTAAGGCATAATCGGAGCAATCAAGGATTATTTGTATGGACAATATGAACCTCAATAAACACATCTCCGGTCAGTTCAATGCCGAGCTAGAGAGCGTGCGCAACCAGGTGCTGGTGATGGGCGGTCTGGTGGAGCAGCAGCTCACCGACGCCATCGCAGCGATCCACGATCAGGATCTCGATGCGGCGCGCAAAATCGTGGCCAACGACCACAAGGTCAACGCCATGGAAGTGGCGATCGACGAGGAGTGCACTCGCATCATCGCCAAGCGTCAGCCGACAGCCTCCGACCTGCGACTGGTGATGGCCATCATCAAGACCATCACCGACTTGGAGCGCATTGGCGACGTGGCCGACAAGATCGCCCGCATGCTGACCGACAACGCCAACAAGCCGCAGCCGCCGCTGGTGTCGCTGGAGAACATGGGCCGTCGTACCATCAAGATGCTGCACGATGTGCTCGACGCTTTCGCCCGCATGGATCTGGATGCGGCGCTGGCGGTCTATAAGGAAGATGACAAGGTAGACCGCGAGTACGAGTCCATCATCCGCGAGCTGATGACCTATATGATGGAAGATCCCCGCACCATCCCCCAGGTGCTCAACGTGCTGTGGGCGGCGCGTGCCATCGAGCGGGTCGGCGATCGCTGCCAGCACATCTGCGAGTACATCGTCTACTACGTGAAAGGCAAGGATGTGCGCCATACCAAGGCGGACGATCTGGGCACCTTGCTGGGCAAGGGCTAACCGGAAGTGAATAAAAAGGCGCGTGAAGCGCCTTTTTTGTTGCATAACTGGTCGGAGTAAGATAAAGCCCCCAACTGGCTGTTTTCTGATAGAATACTCCCCCTGTGTGAGTCCCGGATGGGCTCACGGTCCGGTCTCCCGGGCCCAGTTTGCCGTCTTGTGCTAAGGCGGGTGTAGCAATAGGTTAATCATGAGTTTTGCCGATAGTTTGTTCTTTTTAATGCTGCTGGTTGGCGGCAGTGTGTTCTTCTCCCTCTCCGAGATCTCTCTCGCCGCGTCTCGCAAAATCAAATTGCAGGTGATGGCGGATGAAGGTAATCGCCAGGCCGAAAAGGTGCTGGCCCTGCAGGCCCAGCCGGGCAACTTTTTCACCGTGGTGCAGATTGGCCTCAATACCGTCGCCATTCTGGGCGGTATCCTGGGTGAGTCTGCCCTCAACCCCGCCATCAAGGGGATTGTCTCCCAGTTCTACCAAGGGCCCTGGCTTGGCGAGATCAGCTCCGGAGCCTCCTTCGTGTTCGTCACCGGCATGTTTATCCTGATCGCCGACCTGATGCCCAAGCGTCTGGCAATGACCATGCCCGAGCAGATTGCCGTGGTGGTGGTGCGCCCCATGCTCTTCTTCGTCACCGTGCTGATGCCGCTGGTGTGGGTCTTCAACGGATTGGCGAACTCCCTGTTCCGTCTGATGCGCGTCTCCACGGTGCGTAATGACGAGATCACCTCCGACGATATCTATGCGGTGATGGATGCCGGTGCCGAGGCGGGGGTTATCCAGCGCGAGGAGCATCAGCTCATCGAGAACGTGTTCGAGTTGCAGTCCCTTGGTGTCACCTCTGCCATGACGGCCCGCGAGAGCCTCATCTACTTCACCCTGCAAGAGAGTGAAGAGAGCATCAAGGCGAAGATCGCCGAACATCCCCACAACAAGTTTCTGGTCTGTGACCACAACCTCGACAGCATCAAGGGCTTTGTCGATGCAAAAGAGCTGCTGATCCGCGTTATCGGTGGCCAGAGCATCGACCTGATCGGTGGCAATCTGGTGCAGAACGTCATCATCATCCCCGATACCCTGAACCTCTATGAGGCGATGGAGTACTTCAAGAATCATCGTGGTGACTTTGCCGTGGTGATGAACGAGTACGCGCTGGTGGTGGGGATTGTCACCATGAACGACCTGATGAGTACCGTCATGGGCGAGTGGGCGACTCACGTGGTGGAAGAGCAGATCGTCCAGCGCGACGAGAACTCCTGGCTGGTGGACGGGGTCACCCCCATCTCCGACGTGATGCGCGCCTTCGATATCGAAGAGTTCCCCGAGAACCAGAACTACGAGACCATCGCCGGCTTTATCATGTATATGCTGCGCAAGATCCCCAAGCGCACTGACTCGGTCAAATACGCCGGTTACAAGTTCGAAGTGGTGGATATCGACAGTTACAAGATTGATCAGCTGCTGGTTACCCGGGTCGAACCGGTTGTGGCCGAGAAGCCAGCTCAGGAATCGTAAAAGGAGCGACATAAGAGTCATGAAGATGCAGTCTCATTCCCGTGCGCTGGCCTGTGTCGCGCTCGCCCTGGCACTGGGTGCCTGTAGCCAGAGTGCGCCGCGCAAAGCCACAGTGGCAGCCAAGCCGGTTGCCCCCAAGCCTGCCGTGGTCGTGCCGCAGCCGGATCCCGATGCGGTGGTACAAAGCGGCATGGCCGAGCCGAGCCCGGTCTTTGACGAGCAGTATCACGGCCCGGATCAGGGGTCGCTGGAGTCGGTGACCGCTCTGTTTGCCCGTGGCTACATCGAGTCCGCCATGCGCGAGACCATGCTGGCGGCGGTGCACAACGACTATCCTCTGCTCGGCATGCGGGATGTGCGGTTGACCGATCCGGTCTCCAAATTCCTCACATCCGAGCATGCGGCCACCACGGCCCATGACTACCTCTATGCGGGTGTGCAGCGTCGCCTCGGTCGTCCGCTCAGCCCTGCCCAGTGGGAGCAGATCTGGCGCGGTTTGCCGCAGCAGGGTCGGGTCTCCGACTGGGTCAAACAGATCAAGCGAGTGCTGGCCGGGCGTTAAGTTACCAGCGGATCAAGATTGTGATGAGGCCACCTTAGGGTGGCCTCTTGCATTTCTGCGTTTGCCTCGCCGTTTGCACGCTGATTTCTGCTGATACTGATTGCCGCCCGTGGCACTTTGTTTTATCTTGTTTTGGCCATCTAAACATCTATATGTTTTTATGGCTGCATAATAAAAGGGCTTCCCAGGATGAAGCAGGACGATCTGCAGCGATTCGATGCGAAACCGCAGATCAACAAAACAAACAGATAAATACGCAAATAAACAACGCACATAACAAAGAGACACGACAGATGGAAACCAGGGAATTTTGGGTGCTGGATGGGGGCATGGGGCGCGAGTTGGCGCGGCGGGGGGCACCGTTTCGTCAACCCGAGTGGTCGGCGCTGGCCTTGATGGAGGCGCCAGAGACGGTGCGTGATGTGCATCAGGCCTATGTGGCGAGCGGGGCCAGGGTCATCACCACCAACAGCTATGCGCTGGTGCCGTTTCATATCGGCGATGAGCGTTTCTTTGCCGACGGGGAGGGGTTGGCGGCGCTGGCTGGTCAGCTGGCCCGTGAGGTGGCTGACGAGCAGAAGGGCGCCGTGCAGGTGGCGGGTTCGCTACCTCCGCTGTTTGGTTCCTACCGTGCCGATCTGTTCAAGGCGGACAAGGTGAGCGAGCTGGCTATCCCGCTTATCCGGGCACTATCCCCTCATGTGGATATCTGGCTGGCCGAGACCATGAGCCTGATTGCCGAACCACTGGCCCTGAAAGCGCTGCTGCCTGATGACGGCAAGCCGTTCTGGGTCTCCTTCACGCTAGAAGATGAGGCGCCGGGCAACGAACCGCGACTGCGTTCCGGCGAGCAGGTGGCCTATGCGGTGACCGCGCTGGTGGCGGCCGGAGTCGATGCCATCCTGTTCAACTGCTGTCAGCCCGAGGTGATCGAGGGGGCCCTCGAGGTTGCCCACACCCGATTGCAGGCGCTGGGTCGCATCGATATTCGCCTCGGTGCCTATGCCAACGCCTTCCCGCCGCAGCCCAAAGAGGCCACCGCCAATGACGGGCTGGACGAGATCCGCGCCGATCTGGGGCCGCTGGATTATCTCGGCTGGGCCGAACGCTGGCGCGCAGCCGGGGCGAGCCTCATCGGTGGTTGCTGCGGCATCGGCCCCGAGCATATTCAGGCGCTGAGCAGCCGGTTGCGCTAAGGAGCCCCCATGAAAGAGAGCAAGATTGGGCTCTGGTCCCTCACCGCGCTGGTGTTCAGCTCCATGGTGGGGGCGGGGATTTTCAGCCTGCCCCAGAACATGGCCGAGGTGGCAGGCGCCCGCGCCGTGCTGATCGGCTGGGGCGTGACGGGTGTGGGCATCCTGGCGCTCGCCATGAGTTTTCTCTATCTGTCGCGACTCAGACCGGATCTCGACGGCGGTATCTACAGCTACGCCCGCGCCGGTTTTGGCGATCTGGTGGGCTTCTTCTCCGCCTGGGGTTATTGGCTCTGTGCCACCATCGGCGTGGTGGGTTATCTGGTGATCGCATTTGCGGCGCTGGGCAGCTTCGTCGATACGCCGGAGCAGGTCTGGTTTGGTGAGGGAAACAAGCTGGCGGCGTTTGTCGGCGAGTCCTGCATCCTCTGGGCTGTGCACCTGCTGGTGGCCCGCGGCGTGCAGCAGGCGGCGCTATTCAATCTGGTGGCGACCCTGGCCAAGAGCCTGCCGCTGCTGCTGTTTATCCTGTTTGCCTGCTACTTGTTCGATCCGGTCACCTTCGCGGCGGATCAGCAGGGCAGTAGCCTGGCGGTGCCGGTTTCCGAGCAGGTGCGCAATACCATGCTGATCACTCTCTGGGTCTTCACCGGTATCGAGGGGGCCGCGGTGTTGTCGGCCCGCGCCAGAAACCGGCGGGATGTGGGCACGGCCACCGTGCTTGGGGTGCTATTGGCGCTGCTGCTCTATGTGCTTATCTCGGTGCTGGCGCTCGGAATATTGAGCCGACCCGAGCTGGCGGCGCTGCCCAACCCCTCCATGGCAGGGCTGATGGCCCAGATGACCGGCTCATGGGGTAAGCTGCTCATCAGCGTCGGCCTGATCGTCTCGGTGCTTGCCTCCTACGTGAGCTGGACCCTCTTCTCGGCGGAGGTGCCGTTCAGCGCAGCCCGCCACGGCGCGTTTCCCGCCATCTTCCGGCGCCAGAACCGCAACGGGACGCCTATCGCCTCGCTCTGGCTCACCAGCCTGACGGTGCAGACTTGCCTGCTGCTGGTGTGGCTGCTCGGCAAGGGTTACACCAGCCTGCTGCTTATCTCCACCTCGATGATCCTGGTGCCTTACCTGCTGATCGGGCTGTTCTTGCTCAAGCTTTCGTTCAGCAGGAAGGGGGAGAGCGGGCAGGGCCGGAGGTTGATGCAGGCGGTGGCGCTGGTGTCGAGCGGTTATGGCTTCTGGCTGCTCTATGCCGCCGGGGTGGAGTATCTGCTGCTGTCGTTGTTGCTCTACGGGCCGGGCTTGCTGCTGTTTCTCTACAGCCGCCGTCAGCTGGGCGCAGATCTTTGCCTGAGTGGTCGCGAGCGGCTGTTGGCCGGAGTGACCTTGCTGAGCCTGATCCCCGCCGTCTGGTCGTTCGCCCATCTCTGACATCGAAGAGGTGACTGATCATAAAAGAGAGCGCCGCCGTGGCGCTCTCTTGTTATCAGGGACTGGTTATCAGGGGCTTGCTATCCCGGAGTTGCTATTCGGGGCGAAGGCTCAGCGGCTGGCAGGTCCGGCCGGTTTGCCAAACAGCACCGCGAGTTTTTGTCGCCACGGCAAGCCACGGGCGTCGCGCAGCATGTCGCGCCACTCGTGGAAGGTGAGAGTGAGGGGGTTGAAGCTGTGGATCGGCTTGGTGATGCCAAAGCGACACGGCTCGGCCGGATCCTACTCGACAAAGGTGCCAAACAGCCGATCCCAGATGATCAGCACCCCGGCGAAGTTGCGGTCTATGTATTTGGCGTTGCTGGCGTGGTGCACCCTGTGGTGGGAGGGGGTGTTGAAGAGCCACTCAAGCCAGCCGAGTTTACCTACCACCTGGGTGTGGACGAAGAACTGGAAGCCCAGACTCAGCAGCACGGTGGCGACCACCGCCTCGGGCGGGAAGCCGATGACAATCATCGGGATCCAGAACAGCCACATGCCGGAGATCGGATACATCAGGCTCTGGCGAAAGGCGGTAGAGAGGTTGAGCCGCTCCGAGCTGTGATGTACCACGTGGGAGGCCCACAGCCAGCGAACATGGTGGCTGGTGAAGTGGAACAGCCAGTAACAGAGATCCTGCAACAGGAACAGCAGTAGCACACTCCAGAGATTCAGCTCGATATCGAACAGTCGCCAGCCCCAGAGGGTGTCATACAGATAAGCAATGGCGATGGCCGCCAGGGCATCGCCCCCTTGGTGCATCAGGGCCAGCGCGGCGTTGGCGAACAGATCCCGCCACTGGTAGGTGGCGGTGGGAAAGGCCGCGCCATGTTTGCGCAGGTAGAGCATCTCCCAGCCGATAAAGGCCAGAAAAATCGGGGAGAGGTAGAGCAAAAGCAGTTGCACATCCATATGCGACCATCCATTCAGAGCAATTGCTCTCCAGCATAAAGGATGGTTTTAATATTTCATTAACATTTTTTAGTCAACGAAGAGATGGCATGAAATATGGCGCGGCAGCAGAGGAAGGCGCGCTGGATGGCTATGCTTGATGCAGGCTTTTTCAGGAGGTGCTGGCTTATGCGCGTCTGGTGTTGCTTGTTGCTGGGGTTGTGCATGATGGCGCACGCCAAGACCCGGGTCGAGATCCTGGCGGATGCCGCCTATCCCCCCTACTCCTGGCAGGAGGGGGAGGAGGTCAGGGGGATCTATGCCGACATTATCCGCGAGGTGACCTCTGCCATGCCTGACTATGAGGTGGTGCTCAAGCCCATGCCGTGGCGGCGCGGCCTGAGCATGGTGGAGCAGGGGACCGCCTTCGCCATTTTTCCACCCTACTACATGCCCGACACCCGCCCTTACATGTGGCCCTACTCCCAACCGATGCTGGATGAAGAGCTGGTGGTGATGTGCGGCGCCAGTGTGGCAGCCAATACCCCGCAGGCCAGGTTTCCGCTCGACTATCACGGTTTGCGCTTTGGTATGAACGCCGGTTTTGCCGTCGGCGGCGATGCCTTCTGGCAGGCGGTAAAAGAGAAGCAGATCGACGTGGAGGAGGTGAAAAGCAATCGGGAGAACCTGCTCAAGATTGTCCGCGGCAGGGTCGATTGCACCATCAATGATCGCCTCTCCCTGCTCTATGAGTTGCTCAACATGATAAAGGCCGATCAGCTGGCGGTGGCCGATATGTCCCTGCTCAAACAGGGTCCGGTGCTCAGCAAGGAGCAGGGGTTTCTCGGCTATAGCCGCAAGGGGGAGTACCCCTACAAACAGGTCTTTATCGACCAGTTTGACAAGGAGCTCTATCAGCTCAAAAAACGTGACGGGGTGAAAGTGATCGTGGAGCGCTATTTGGGAAAGTCCCCGCGCTGAGCCGATGAGATGGGCACTCGGGTTCAGCTGGGTTAAGCCTGCTCAGCGTGACACACAAGAGGAGGGACCTTGCGGTCCCTCTTCGTTTATCCAGCAGAGCGTGTTGGCTACAGCACCTGACTCAGGAACTGGCGCAGGCGTGGGGAGGGAGGATTGTCGAAGAAGTCGGCCGGTTTTTCATCTACTAGCAGTTCGCCACTCTCCATAAAGAGCACCCGATCCGCCACCTCGCGGGCAAAGCCCATCTCGTGGGTCACCACCACCATGGTCATTCCTTCGCGGGCCAGCCCCTTCATCACATCCAGCACTTCCCCCACCATTTCGGGGTCGAGCGCACTGGTGGGCTCGTCAAACAGCATGATACGTGGCTGCATGGCGAGTGCCCGGGCGATGGCCACCCGCTGTTGCTGACCGCCGGAGAGTTGGGAGGGATAGCTGGCCGCTTTCACCGACAGCCCCACTTTCAGCAGCAGCGTCTTGGCTCTGTCTTCGGCCTCACGGCGCGACAGCCCCCGCACCTTCTGCGGGGCGAGGCAGATATTATCCAGCACCGTCAGGTGGGGAAAGAGGTTGAAGGACTGGAACACCATGCCCACCTCTTCCCGCAGCTTGTTGACATCGCCCGGCTCGGTCAGGCAGATGCCATCGACCACGATATTGCCGTCGTTGATGGTCTCCAGCTGGTTGAGGGTGCGCAGGAAGGTAGATTTGCCCGAGCCACTGGGGCCGACGATCACGACCACTTCCCCTTCGGCGACCTGGGTGCTGACGTTTTTCAGGGCATGCACTTCACTGCCGTAGAACTTCTCTACACCGGTCGCCTTGATAATCGGATCAGTTGCTGTACGCATATTTCGCCTCCAGAAAACGAACCGGGAAGGCGAAGGGGGTGCCGTTGATGGCTGCACTTCTCGACGCCCGTTGCACCTTGATGATGGGATCAGTTACTGCGTGCATATTTCACCTCCAGAAAACGAACCGGGAAGGCGAAGAGGGTGTCGGTGATGGCTGCACTTCTCGATGCCTGTTGCACCTTGATGATGGGATCAGTTGCTTTTCGCATATTTCACCTCGAGACGGCGCACCAGAAAGGAGAGAGTACCGGTTAGCACCAGATAGAGCAGCGCCACGGTGAACCAAACCTCGAACGGGCTGAAGGTGGAGCTGACCACCTCGCGTCCCGCCTTGGTCAGATCGGTGATGGAGATGACCGACACCAGCGAGGAGTCCTTGATCAGGTTGATGAACTGCCCCGCCAGTGGCGGCAGTACCCGCTTGAACGCCTGCGGCAGTATGACGTAGCGCATGGTCTGGGCCGAGGTGAGACCCAGACTGCGACCCGCCTCCATCTGCCCCTTGTGAATGGAGCTGATGCCGGCGCGCACGATCTCCGCCACATAGGCGCCGGTAAAGACGGCCAGTGCCGCGACCCCGGCTGTGAAGCGATCGAGGTTCAGCACGGTGCCGATAAAGAAGTAGACGATGAAGATCTGCACCAGCAGCGGGGTGCCGCGAATGAGCTCCACATAGGTGACGGCCAGATTGCGCAGGGCCGGGTTGGGGGAGAGTCGGGCCAGCCCGGCCAGGGTGCCGAGCAAAATGGCGAAGAGGCCCGCCACCAGCGAGAGCTTGACGGTGACCCAGACGCCCCAGGCGATGGGGCCTGCGGTCCAGCTCAGTTGGGTGTCGAGGGTATCGCCACGAAAAACGGTATCCCCTTCGGCGACTTGTATGCCAGTGCTGGCGATGGCTTGCCGCACATTGGGGTCGAGATCGTCTTGCAGGAACAGCTTGCCTTTCTCGGCCTCGCTGGTACCCGCGATCACGGTGCCGTCAAATTCGGCGAGATTCTTCTGTTCCGCCTGATAGGCGATGTATTGGGGAATGCGTTCCCAGCGCCAGGTGTAATCCACTGACTGGACAGCCTTGTAGATGCCGAATACGGCAACCAGCAGCATCAGCAGGAAAACCCCATGCCAGAGTAGCTGATTGGGCTGTTTTTCCATCTGTCTTGTCGGTTTGGGTGTGTGCACAGTCACAACCTCTTCTCGTTATTGTGTGGGGAGCTGCGTGGTGCAGGGGCGGCATGTGCCGCCCCCCGGAGGTTATTTGAGCTGATTCAGCCAAGCGTTGGATTCGAACCACTTCTTGTAGAGACGGTCGTAGCTGCCATCGCCCTTGATCTGGCGCAGGTAGTTGTTGAACCAGTTGAGGGTGTCCTGATCTCCTTTGCGGATGGCCCAGGCCAGCGGCTCGAAGGTGAACGGCTTGTCGAGGTGCACCACGGCGCCCTGATTCTGGGAGGCGAAAATAGCGTTGTAGGGCAGGTCATAGACGAACGCATCGACCTTGCCGTTGATCACTTCCAGCTTGGCGTCATCCTGGGTTTCAAACTGCAGCAGGGTGGCTTTGGGGATCAGGCGCTTCACTGCCTGCTCGCCGGTGGTGCCGAGCTTGACCGCGATCTTGTATTTCGGGTCGTTGAGGTCGGTGAAGGATTTGATTTCGCCCGCCTTCTCTTTGCGCAGCACGATGGTCTGGCCGACCACGATGTAAGGATCGGCGAAGTTGACCCGCAGGTTGCGCTGGGGAGTGACGGTCATGCCGCCCATGATGACGTCGAACTTGTTGGTCAGGAGCGCCGGAATGATGCCATCCCAGGCGGTGTTGACGAACTCGACCTTCACGCCCATCTCTTTGGCGACCATTTTGGCGAGATCCACGTCAAAGCCGATGTATTGGCCCTGCTTGTTGGTCATCTCGAAGGGTTGATAGCCCGCATCGAAGCCAACCCGCAGCACGCCGCGTTCGAGCACGGCATCCAGGGTGGAGGTGGGGGCTGGTGTCGGGGCCGCCGTGGCGATCCCGCAAAATAGCAGGGTAGAAAGAATCAGTTTTTTGATCATAAGTGACGTCTCTGTCGGTGGTGTGTTCGGCCTTGAACCTGATCCCGTGCGACTCCGTGGCACAAGAGACTGCTGCATCCGGCAACAGGCAAGACAGGATGAATGTCTTGAGCGGGACAAAAGCCCCATATGAGATGCTATGAATAGTGGTTGAGTGAAAAATGTACCAAAAACAGATTGTGTCAGAAGACTCAACAGGTTAGAGACATTTATTGCTCATGGCTTCATTCATAAAATCACACGAAAACAACATATCTATCTAACGGGGTGGGTTCAAGCCCAAATTATGCCCAAGACATTTTGTTACAAAGCCTAGGTGCCGCTTGCAGCTCTTATTGTGTCGAATGGCTCCGTAAGAGGCTTTTTGTGGGGCTAATACGAATACGCATTGGTGGGATATCACACGCATTGCTCTGTTTATCAGCAAACGAACGGGCTTTATTGTGAAAACCATCAAGTCCCTCTGGGTCTAGGCAAACGCTTCTCATATACTCAGTTACCCTCTCTGCATGGCTTTGGTATGGACGCCTCACTACTGCTTAAGCTGGATATTTTTACCTTGATGATCATGGCCTTGTGTGGCTATTGTCTCGGTTTCCTCACTCTCACCATCATTCGCGTTACCCACAACGATATTCCCGGTGTCGGGGTCTGGTGGTGGTCCAGTCTGTTTGCCATGCTGGGTCAGGCGGGATTTGCCAGTCTGCTGCTGACACCTACCCCCTATGGCTCCTGGGTGGGCAATGTCTTCCTGATTTTTCATGTGTCGTTGCTGCTGGTTGCCCAGCGCTGTTTCTTCCGTCAATCGCCGGGCTGGCCTGTCTGCTGGGGATTCATCCTGCTGTTTGCCGCCGTCATGACCTGGTCGGTTGCCATTGATGGCCGGATTGCGGTGCGGGTGATGATCAGCAGCGCCACTTTCCTCGTGCTCAGTACACTCATCATCTGGCAGCTCTGGCGTCACGGCCGACCCGATTATCAGGTGGCGGTCTGGGTGCTGATTGGCCTCAATCTGGTGCTGATTGCCATGACCTTGATGCGGATGTTTACCGTGTGGGGCGAGGTGATCGAAAGCCCGTTCCAGCGTCAGCTGTTCAACGTGTTGCCCTATGTCTCCATGCTGGTGGGTAGCTCCATGCTCACCTTCGGGGTGCTGCTGCTCTGCAACCAGCACCGGGCGCTGGAGCTGCGCTATCAGGCCAGTCATGATCCGCTGACCGGCTTGTTCAATCGCCGTGGTTTTATGGAGCGTCTGGCCCGGGGACGCCCTGCACAGCAGGGGGCGCTGGTGGTGCTCGATCTGGATGACTTCAAGCAGATCAACGATCGGCATGGCCATGAGGTGGGGGATCGGGTGCTGGAGCGGGTCGGGTTGGCACTGCGCGAGCTGGAGGGCGTATTGGCCAGTCGCTTTGGGGGCGAGGAGTTTGTGCTGCTGTTTCGCCATGCCACCGCAGAGGAGGCGATCGCCCGGTGTCAGTCACTGCGGGTTCAGCTTGCGGCCAGCGAGGTAGAGGGGATCCATATCACCGTCAGCATGGGTATTGCTCACTGGCTGGGGGATTGGCACTTTGACAGCCTGTTCAGCCGTGCGGATGACGCTCTCTATCGGGCCAAGCGGGAAGGAAAGAACCGGGTCTGTCAGGCTGCCTGATGCCGGAATAGGTTCAGGAATAAAATCAGGGCGCGGTGATCCGCGCCCTGGTTGTTTCTGCTTGCCTGATCTGGCTTGTCATGCCATCCGCTACTCTGACGCCGCTTGAGCCGTTCTCGGTGCCTGCGCCTTGAGGAAGGGGAGCAGCAGCAGGGCCGAGACGCCCGCCGCTACCGAGATCACCACGAAGAAGCCGTTCCAGTGCCAGATCTCCATCACCTTGGCCAGCGGATAGCCCGACAGCGCCGCCCCCATGTAGGCAAACAGGCCGACAAAGCCGGTGGCGGCCCCTGCCGAATTCTTGTGGGAGCACTCCGCCGCCGCCATGCCGATCAGCATCTGGGGGCCAAACACGAAGAAGCCGATGGTAAAGAAGCAGGCCGCCTGCATCACATAGCTGAAGAAGGGCATCAGCCACAGCGACCCCACCGCCAGCAGGATCCCCACCGCAAAGATGAGGTTCATCGGGCCACGGTTGCCGTTGAACAGCTTGTCCGATCCCCAGCCCGCTACCAGCGCGCCGATAAAGCCCCCCACCTCGAACATGGAGATGGCCGAGTTGGCGCTCATCAGATTGAAGCCGCGCTGCTCGGTCATGTAGAGGTTGCCCCAGTCATTGATGGCGGTGCGTACCACATAGACCAGCACGTAACAGCAGGCGAGCAGCCAGATATAAGGGTTGCCCAGCACATATTTGCGCAGGATCTGGCGGTGGGAGAGCCCCGCATCCTGAGTCTGCTGGGCCAGCTCCATGGCGTCCTTGCGCCACACGCCCACCGTGGGCAATCCCATGGCGCTCGGGGTATCCCGTAGCCGCCAGCAGAGGAACAATCCCGCGATGATGGCGATAAGGCCGGGCACTATCATGCCGTAGCGCCAGCCATGCTGCAGGGCGATGGTGCTGACGATAAGGGGGATAAGCGCCCCACCGACGTTATGGGCGGTGTTCCAGGCCGACCACCAGACGCCGCGCTCGGTACGCGAATACCAGCTGGTGAGCAGCTTGGAGCAGGGGGGCCAGCCCCAGCCTTGGAAGAAGGCGTTGGCGACCCAGAGGGCGGCAAACATCCAGAGTGCCGACGAGAGGCCGAACAGTATGTTGATAACGCCGGTGGCCATCAGTCCGACACCCATAAAGTAGCGAGGGTTGGCGCGGTCACTGATGATGCCGGAGAAAAACTTGGAGCAGCCGTAGGTGATGTAGAACAGAGTCCAGAGCATGCCAATGTCGGACTTGTCCAGCATGCCGCTCGCCAGCATGTCCGGCATGGCGAAGTTGAAGCTCTTGCGGGTGAAGTAGAAGACCGCGTAGCCCAGATACATGGTCAGCAGCAGGTGCAGCCGCCAGTGGCGATAGGTGGCGTCGATCTCGTCCTGATCCCGGATAAGGGGCCGGGGCGGCGCGCTTCTCATAAAACTCAGCACAGGCAGGCCCTCTGGTGGTGATTAGCCATGACTCTCTTCCCGTCTGCGACTGGGCAGGTTGACCGTCAGCTGGGTGCCGTGGATGCAGGAGAGTTGCAGACTGCCCCCGAGGGCCTGTACCCGTTCGCGAATGCCGAGCAGGCCATAGCCCTGTTGCGGGCGGCTTTCCGGCAGACCACGGCCATCATCTTCCAGCACCAGTTGCAACTGCTCGCCGCTGGCACGGGCGTGAATGGTGACCGAGTGGGCGTTGGCATGTTTGACCACGTTGTTGAGTCCCTCCTGACAGACCCGAAACAGGGTGACCCGCTGGGCATCCGAGAGATCCCCATCCGCCAGCTGCCACTCCAGACGGGTGACGATGCCGTGACGCTCCAGCTCCAGCTCCCGCAGCAGTGCCCGTACCGCCTGTTCAAGAGTCATGTCGTCGAGCTGGCGCGGGCGCAGCCGCCCGAGCAGACCGCGCACCGCATCGTAGATCCCGAGCGACAGCGTGTCGATCAGGGCGCTGCTCTGGCCCACCCCGGCATTATCGGGGGCGAGGCGGCGCACGATCCCGGCCTGGGTACGAATGGCGGTGATGGTCTGGCCGATGTCGTCGTGCAGCTCGCGCGCCACCTCCTTGCGGATGCTCTCCTCGGTCTCCAGCAGCCGCTCAGTGAGTTGGCGATTGTGGGCAAGCTGGCGGGTCAGCGCCTGATTGAGTTCGCGCTGGCGCTGGATCCCGGCGCCGAGCAGCAGGCCGGTGAGGCTCTGGGCCAGCAGGGAGAGCAGTAGATCGAGGGGGTGATCGTGCCAGGCCTGACTGGCCAGCAGGGCGATGGTGTTCATCAGGGTGGCGAGCAGCGCCCCCTGCCAGCCGTAGCGCCACGCCATGGCGATGATGGGGATGGCGAGACAAAACGGGGTGAAGCGAACCAGCGAGTTGGGCAATCCCAACTGTAGCCAAAGGCTCAATACGAACAGCAGCAGATACCAGACCAGATGGCGAAAGCGCCACTCCACCGGCTGATCCACCAGCGCAGGACCGAGCGGCACCCAGGTGGCGCGGGTGAGGTAGTGCCAGATCAGCATGCAGGTGGAGGTCAGCGTCAGCCCGCCGGTCAGGCTGAGCAGCAGGGCCGAGAGGCCATCTTCCCCCGCCAGATGCCAGAGCAGGGCTTGCAGCAGCGCCGCCGCCGTGACGGTGGCGAGCAGCAGCAACAGTTGCTGCCAGTCGTTGCGCACCTGTTGGCGACGGGCAATCAGCAGCGGTAGCAGGGTCAGCAGACTGCCCGCGACCAGCCAAGGCCAGTGGGGCAGCCCCACCTCCAGATTGAGCCAGTAGAGCAGCAGCCCTTCGCACAATAATAGCGGCGGCCAGTAGTGGCCGGGACTTTGCAGCAGCAACCCGAGGCGCAGGCCGAAGGGGAACAGCAGCACCGCCAGCGCCGGGCCACCCGCCAGATGCAGGCTGATGCTCCAGAGGCAAAACCAGCCGGCGGCAAAGATGAAGCAGGCCGCCAGCGCGATGGCGACATAGCTGGCAAAACGGGAGATCACCAGCTATCCAGCATGCGGTGGGCCAGCTCGACGTTGTTGCTGACCTTGAGCTTGTCCATCAGGTTGGCGCGATGGACGTGAACCGTCTTGGGGGAGAGGCCAAGCTGCTCGGCGATGGCCTTCACCTCCAGCCCCTGTGCCAGTAGCTGGGCAATCTCCCGCTCCCGATTGGTGAGGGGATCCCGGCTGCTGCTGGCCAGTTTCTGGGCGATGTCCGGCGTAAGATAACACCCCCCCTGGGAGGCGGTACGCACGGCGGCGATCAGCTCGTCCGGACTGCACCGCTTGGAGAGAAACCCCTTGGCGCCGGTTTGCAAGGCCTGCTCGATGAGGGCGGGGCTGTCGTGTACCGAGAGCATCACCACCGCCAGACCGGAGGGGAGCTGCTTGAGCAGCTCCAGCCCCGACTGGTCGGGCATCGAGATGTCGCAGACGCAGACCCGCGCCCCGCTGCCGGGCAGGCCGGCAAGGGCGTCGCTGGCGGAGCCGAATTCGGCGACCACCTGCAGGTCGGGCTCCAGATTGAGCAGTTGGGCAAATCCGGATCGGACGATCTGGTGATCGTCGATAAGGGCAATTTTTATCATGATGTCAGCCTGAAATTCGGTGCGTCATGACCATGACGCGGCCAACAAGATACCTGCCCCCCGAGTCAGGCTCAAGCAGCAGCAGGAAAAGGGGCTAAAAACCGGGGGGCAAGGTGCGCAAAGCTTGATCGGGATCAGCTGGCAAGGGCGAGCAAGCGGGCTGATCAACAGGGGGATGACCAGCCCGGGGGACTCAGCGGTGCAGCTCGCCGGCGCGCTCCGGCTGATAGACCACTTCCAGAATTTCGACCTCGATGGTGCGACCGGCCGGGCCCGGCCAGGCGATGCTGTCGCCTACTTTCAGGCCGAGCAGGGCGCTACCCACTGGCGCTAGTACCGAGATGTTGCTCTCGTCGCCCTTGGCATCGCGCGGGTAGACCAGGGTCAGGCAGAACTCGTTGCCGCTGCTCTGCATCTTGAAGCGCACCTTGCTGTTCATGGTGACCACGTCCGGCGGCATGTCGGCCGGTTCGCGGATCTCGGCGCGGTCCAGCTCCTCTTGCAGGGCCAGATGCTGTGGGTGGTTGCCGAGCAGTTGTTCGATACGGTCCAGATCAAGGCTGGAGATAATCAGATGTGGTTGTTTCATAAGATATTCCTTATCAATAGCGGATAGGCCCATACCGGAGGGTGCAGGTTGGCCATCACGCAAAGTGTTACAAAAATGGATTCAACAGGTTCAATCGATTGAAAATGCCATGCCCCCAAGCGACTCGCGGCCGAAGGAGCGAGGCGGGGGCTCAGCAGGGTGTGAGCAAATACGAGGAAATAGCGAGTATTTTCATGGGGCTACCATAACCATTCTGGCCGACCTTGGCAACCGCGATTGAGTGACTACTCAGGAGCCTGATAGTTGTACTGACGGATGATCCGCGCCAGTGTGCCATCATGGCGCATCTCGTCGATTACGGCTTGCCAGCGACGTCCCTCGGTGAAGGGGAACTCCTTGCTGGCGGCGACATAAAACTGGGTACGCATCAGAGTCTCTCCGCGTACCAGCAGATCGGTTGGCAAATCACCAAGGCGCTGGTTGTAGAGGATGGCGTTCCAGGCGGCCACCCAGGCATCGATACGGCCCCGATGCAATTTCTGGGCATTGAGCTTCTCGGTGGCCACGGTATCACTTTCAAGCTTAAGTCGTTGTCTGAGCAGATGCTGACCGAAGGAGTAGCGCAAGGTGCCGATCTGCAGCGGTGGGAGATCTGTCACTTTGAGGGGGGCAGGATGAAAGCGGCGATCGCTGACGATGACAAAGTCGTCATCGAGTATCGGTGCTACCCAGTAGTAGAGGTGTTCCCGTTGAGTGCTGCGCACCGGCGGGATCAGCAGCACATCCTTGCGATGGATAGCCTGAGTGAGGGCTCTGGCCAGTGGCATCAGCTCGATGGTAAGCGGCTCACCTAGACGGCGGGCTGCTTCCTCCATGATCTCGATGGCGACACCGCTTGGTTTGCCGTGAGAGGAGCGAATGACATAGGGGGGCAACTCGGCCGCCACCAGCACAATAGCCTGGGCACCGGTGTTCACCAGCAACAACAGCAGGGCAAAAAAGGGCAGGCAGAGAGCGCGCATCAAGGTCGTGAGCCAGAGTCGAATATGCAGAGTGTAACATTCCTGCCTGCGTTGTCGTTGTGCCCGCTGAGAGGTTGGGATCTCAGTCGAAGAAATCCCGCAGATCGCGCATTTCGTAATCAGCGAGTTGCTGCCAGGGGAGCTGGGCAGGCAGCTTGCGCAGGGTCACCTCCATCCGGTAGCTGCGATAGCCGTCGAGACTGGCCGATTCGACCACCAGCGGGATCTGCCACTGACTCGACCAGAGAATGCGGGTTCGTTGCTGCCCTTCGCGCTTTTCATACCAGCGGGCCTGCTCGGGGGCGGCCTCATCCAGCGGGGTCATCCCCTCGATCAGCGCCGGGTTGACGAGATGGCGGATCCGTGGCCAGTCGGGTTTGAAGGCCACCTGGCCATACTCTTCCACCGGCACCTCAACCAGCTGGTTATGCCAGCTGTCGGCATAACGCAGTTGCAGCTCACCCTCATCACTGCGACTGACCCAGCGGGCCGCCATCTGGTGGGTAAAGTGCTTGTGGCCTGGCGTGGCGTCGTGAGTGGCGTGATAGGCACGGGCAAGGGGGAGGGGAATGAGCCGCTGGCTCCACACTTGATTGCCCACGCGCAGCCACTTCTCTTGCCAGACACTCTCTCTGGCGATGCCATCACTGCCGGTGACCCGGTCGTGATAGCTGATCCGGGCGGCGAGATCCGGGGGCGTGTCTTCAGCATGCAGGGGGAAGGCGAGGGTGCTGCCAAGCAGCCATAACGAAAGCAAAAGTCGCATCATCATCTGTCGCTCGAAAGAGCCGGGGCCCGGGCCGCTGAGTCGATTGCTCAGATGCACCCGGGCCCCTGCTGCTTACAGGCCGAGCGCCTCCCGCAGTTTGCCAAACACCTTGGTGTTATCCAGCGTGCCTTTGAAGCGGTTGCTGCCGGCGCCATCGGCAAACAGCATCACATCGCCGCCGCCGTGGGTTTCCGATGTCAGTTTGACGCCGGTCTCCTGCAGATAGTCATTGGCCATCACCTGATCGCTGGTGAGGATCGGACGCACATCGGGGCGGTTGGGGCCGTTACCGAACACCAAGGTGGTGAAGGGCTTGCCATCCACATCGTTCTGGGTCGAGCCATCGCCATTTTTAACCAGATCCAGCACCGGATTGCCCTTGGCGGAGTAGCCGTTAATGGTCATGGTGTGGTCATGGTCGGCAGTGACCACGATCAGGGTATTGTTGAGATCCACTTTACTCAGCGCCGTCTTGACCGCCTCATCCAGTGCCACCGCGTCGGTGAGCGAGCGCTTGGCGTTGGTACCGTGCAGGGCGTGATCGATACGGCCACCCTCTACCATCAGGAAGTAACCCTGACTGTTCTTGCTCAGCAGGTCGATCGCCTTGGCGGTCATTTCGGAGAGGGACGGCTGGGTATTGGCAGCCCCCTTGGCGACCCGATCCAGCTCGTAGTCGAGATGGGATTTGCTGCTGAACAGGCCGAGCACCTTGCCGCTGGTGACCTTGGCCAGTTCACTTTGAGTGGTGACATAGCTGTATCCCTGTGCCTTCATCTCGGCGGTCAGGTCGCGGTTGTCATTGCGACCGCCCTTGTTGCTGGCGCTGTAGGGGGTCCAGTGGTTGGCACCACCACCCATCAGCACATCGACCCCATCCCCCAGCGCTTGGTTGAAGCCAGCCCCTCCGGGAACGGCTTGTGCGGCGATGTCATAGGCGGCATCCCGATGGCAGATGTGGGCGTAGGTAGCTGCCGGGGTAGCGTGGGTCAGCTCGGTGGTGGTGACGGCCCCGACCGATTTGCCTGCCGCCTTGGCCAGCTCCAGGATGGTGGGCACCGGCTTGCCGTTATCGCTGCTGCAATTGTTGACGGTTTTGTTGCCATTGACGTCTTTGCCGGGGGCGACGGCTTTGGTGTCGCTGCTCATGGCGATCACCTCGTTGTTCATCTTGACCCCGGTGGTGTAGGCCGCCATGGAGGGGGCCGAGTCGGTGGTCTGGGCATCGTTGGAGAAGGTCTTGATGCGGGCACTGCGCGGCAGTTTCATCATCTCCAGATTGCCCTCTTCCCCCACCTTGAACAGGCGGGTGGCGGTGAGCACGGTGGGGCCCATGCCATCACCGATAAAGAGAATGACGTTTTTGGCATCACCGGCCTGTGCCTGGGAGGTTGCGCCCAGCGCACTGAACAGGGCGGCGCAGACCAGCGTGTGCTTGATGGATGTGTTCATCTGTTTGCTCATGAAAGTGCTCCTTACAGCTTGGCCGCAGCCTTGATCTTGCCGAACACGGCGGTGTTATCGAGTGAGCCATGGAAGCTGTCAGCCCCCTTGCCGATGGCGCCGAGGAAGACATCTGTGCCGCCGTGGGTCTCGTTACCGATCTCGCCTACCTTGACCACCACTTCCTGGTGGTAGTCATTGGCGGAGACGGTGGCATCGTCGAGCGGGGCGACGCTGCTGCGCGGGCCATCCACCCGGTTGTAGCCGTTGCCAAAACCTATGATGGTGTAGGGCATGCCCTCGCTATCCTTGCTTGGCTCGCCAGTCTCGTAGTTCTTCACCAGGCCGAGTACGCCGGGGTTGTCGGCGGTGGTCTTGCCGGTGCGCTTGGCATAGCCGTTGAGCACGAGCGTATGGTCGTGGTCGGCGGTGACCACGATCAGGGTGTTTTTCAGCTCGGGGTCGCTCTTTTTCACCTCGTCGATGGCGGCCTTGATGGCGTTGTCGAAGGCGATGGTGTCCTGCAGCGCCCGCTTGGCGTTGGTGTCGTGCAGGGCGTGGTCGATGCGACCCCCTTCCACCATCAGGAAGTAACCCTTCTCCTTGCCCTTGAGCTGCTTGATGGCGGCCAAGGTCATCTGGGCCAGTGATGGCTCGCTGGCGGGACGGTCCAGGTCATATTTCATGTGGCTGGAACCAAACAGACCCAGCAGCGGCTTGCCCGCATCGGCCTTGTTCAGCTCATCCAGATTGCTGGCAAACTGGTAGCCCTTGGCCTGCATTTCGCTGATGAGGTTGCGGCCATCCTCCCGCTTGCCCTTGTCAGCTTTGGGCAGGAAGAAACTGCTGCCGCCACCGAGTACCACATCCAGCCCCTCCTTGAGGGCGCTGTTGTAGCCTTTGCCGCCCGGTACCAGCTGGGCAGCGATATCTGCCTCCAGATCCCGGTTGCAGATATGGGCATAGGTAGCCGCCGGGGTGGCGTGGGTTACCCGGGTGCTGGTTACCACACCGGTACCGCGGCCATCGGCTTTGGCCAGCTCCAGCAGGGTGGTCACCGGCTTGCCAGCGCTCTTGCTGCAGTCGCTCTCATAGGTGGCGTCGCCGTCCATGCTGATGACGCCGTTGTTGCTCTTGACCCCGGTCATGTAGGCCGCCATGGAGGGGGCCGAGTCAGTGACCTGGGCATCGTGGGAGAAGGTCTTGATAAAGGCCGTCTCTGGCAGGGTATCGATGGTGAGATCACCCTCTTCGCCGACACCGTAGATGCGGGCCGCCGTCAGGGTGTTGAGGCCCATGCCGTCACCGAGGAAGAAGATGACGTTGGTGGGTTGGGCTGCGGGCTTGGTCGCCACCGTGTCATTGTCTGATTTGCAGCCGGCAGCCAGGGCGGCGCCGATCATCACTGCAAGTCCTGCCATTTTTCTCATTGGGGTTCGCTCCTTGTAAAACCTGAGCGCAGCCTAGAGGGGACAGATGACACTTTTACTGACTATCGGTGACGGTTGTGTGAAAAAGTGATGAAAATGTTACGTTATATCAATGTGTTATCTGTCAATTGAGCCAGTTGGTCAGGTCGCTTCCGGCAAGGTTGTTCCGCCTCGGCGGTTTGCTGATTTGATGAGGTGATGGTTAGAATGACCTGTCAAAAGAGGCCCGCAGCAGGTAAAATGCGCCCCCTTCGTTCGATGCCTGCGGCAGAGCGCCTGTTGTTTCATGCGCGCGCCCGCAGCCCCCACAGAGAGTAACGGATATGTCCATCAACTGGTTCCCCGGTCACATGCACAAGGCCCGCAAAGAGATTGCCGAGGTCATGCCCCAGGTCGATGTGATCATCGAGATGCTCGATGCCCGCATCCCCTTCTCCAGCGAAAACCCGCTGGTGCCCGAGCTGCGTGGTGATACCCCGGTGATCAAGGTGCTGAACAAGGCGGACCTGGCCGATCCGGCGATCACCGAACTGTGGGTGGCGCACATGGAAAAAGAGAAGGGGATCAAGGCGCTGCCGTTGACACAACAAGAGCCGGAGAAGATCAAGCAACTGCTGACCCTCTGCCACGAGATGCTGCCGGAACGCAATTTTGAGCTGCGCGGCGTGCGGGCGATGATCATGGGGATCCCCAACGTGGGCAAGTCCACTCTGATCAATACCCTGGCGGGGCGCATCATCGCCCGCACCGGCAATGAGGCGGGGGTGACCAAGTCCCAGCAGCGGATCAAGCTGGATAACAACGTCATTCTGACCGATACCCCGGGTTTTCTCTGGCCCAAGCTCAATCCGCCCTCCTGTGGTTATCGCCTGGCCATCACGGCGGCCATCAAGGACACTGTGTTCGACTATGCCGATATCGCCATGTTTGCCGCCGATTACTTCATCAAGGCCTATCCGGAGCGGATCAAGGCGCGCTACCAGATTGACGAGTTGCCCGAGACCGAGATCGAGCTGCTGGAGATGATCGCCCGCCAGCGGGCGTTTATGCGCAAAGGGGGGCTGGCCGACCTGCACAAGTCGTCCGAGATCCTGATCAACGAGTTCCGCTCCGGTTTGCTTGGCCGCATCTCGCTGGAGACGCCGGAGATGGTGAGCGTCGAGATTGTCGAAGCCGCCGCAGAAGCCGAGCAAAAAGCCAAAGAGAAGGCCGAGCGGGAAGAGGAGCGTCAGGCCCGCGCCCGTCGCAAGTACGCCCGCAAGCGTCAGAAATAGTTATCCTCAGGCGTCCCGAGCTTGCCTGACAACGACCGAGCTTGTGTGACCGAGATGACGAAACACGAAGAGGCGACCCCAGGGGTCGCCTCTTCTGTTTTATCTGGTGAAGTGCCCGCCCACTTCTGATGGCGTGTCCGCGCTATAAAGCCATGCCATCAGCCAAAACGTTGGCGCGCCGTTTCAAACAGCGACATATGAAGCGGGATCAGCTGTTGCCAGTCGCGGCGATAGCCGCCACCGGGCATCGCCGCGATGGGCAACCCATGCTTGATTGCACAGTCAAATACCATGGCATCGCGCAGGCGAACCCCTTCATCGCTCAAGGAGAGATAACCAAGCTCGTCGGCATGATGCACATCGACGCCCGCCTGATAGAGGATGAGATCCGGCGAATAGAGCCGCAGTGCCAGCGAGAGTGCCTGTTGCAGTGTGGTGAGATAGGCATCGTCCGTCATGCCGCTTGGCAGCGGAAAGTCGAGGTGAGAGGCGGCTTTGTGATGGGGAAAGTTGTGCTCCCCATGAAGGGATAGGGTGATGATATCGCGCCGTCCGGCGCACAGGCCCGCACTGCCATCTCCCTGATGAACATCGAGATCGACGATCAGCACCTGTTCGCAGCGCCCCTCGTCGAGGCAAGCTTGGGCGGCAATCACCAGATCGTTGAACAGACAAAAACCGCTGCCGTGATCCCGATGGGCGTGGTGGTAGCCACCGGAGATCTGCAAGCCGCAGCCCTGCTCAAGTGCATAGCGGCTGGCAGCAACGGTGGCACCCACCGAGCGCAAGGTGCGCTCCATCAGCATGGGTGACCAGGGAAAACCGATCTTGCGGATGGCGCGCTCTTCAAGCTGGCCGCTCAGAGCCGCCGCGACATAATCGGCATCGTGAATGCGACAGATTTGCTCACAAGTTGCGGCCGGTGCTTTGCCAAGGGGGTAACCCTGCACCTGCAGGCGTTCAAACAGCCCCTGATACTTGGCCAGCGGAAAGCGATGGCGCTCGGGTAGCGTCAGGGAGGAGTAGAGAGGGTGATAGAAAATGCGCAACGACATGGTGCCATTCTCCCTGGCAAGGTGGCGCTTTCTATATATGAAATCAGCAGATGAATCCATATATGTACTCCCTATATAAAGGGGAAGTGGCAGCGCATAAATCAAGACGCGTCGTGAGTGAGACCGCAGGATATGGAAAAGGGGAGCTTGGCTCCCCTTTCAGGCAATATCCCAGCTCGGTTTATTGCTGCTGGATAACCCAGATCTGGAAGGCTTTGCGGGTTTCCGCATCTGCCTTGTTGTACCAGTTTTGCAACTGGGTCAGGGCTTCCGGATTGCTTTGAGCCTTGCTGGGGGCAACCTGAACTGGTGCGCTGGCTGCAGCCATCACGGCAGCAGAAGAGACGGCCACCGCTTTGGGCTGGTTGAAGGCTTTACCCATGTTAATCAGCTCTTGCTGATAGTCACGGGTCAGCTGGAAGCCCTCTACTTTCGGCATCACGAACTGTTCGCTACTCACTTGCTGACCACTGACCTTGTCTTTCAGCGCCACTTTCTGCTCTTTGACAAACTGCTTGGCTTCGGCTTCATTGCGGGGTTTTTTATAGTCCAGCACCAGCTGTTGGTTGTCGGCGGCAGTGAAGTTCAGCACCAGCGGCTCGGCGGTGACCAGCTTGATTTCGTTACGGCTGGAGTAGTTGCCTTCAAAGGCGACGACCAACTGGTGTTTGCCGGCAGAGAGGGGGAAGGTGCTGGTTTTGTCGAGCAGCTTGGGGTTGATGGATTGACCATCGATCAGCTGGACGACATACGGGGTGGTCACTTCCAGTTGAGCATCAGCCAGGGCGCTACCGGCCCACAACAGACCAGCCAGCGCCGGTACCAGAACAGTCAGTTTCATTTCATCTCCTTGAACAGTCAGGCGATTGCCCACTGAAAACAGGGGCTCATTTTTACAGGTTTGGCCTACTGCGGCAATGGCTCTTTCTGGTGGTCGATGTTCGCGCTGCTGTCAGTTTGTTTATCAATAGCGACCGGCTTATTTATTCGATCCGCCGTGTAAACGGGGGGAGGGCATCAAGCAACCCCTTGCCATAACGTTTGGTCAGCAGGCGGCGGTCGAGAATGGTGACCCGTCCCCGATCAGCCTCTTTGCGGATGAGGCGGCCACAGGCCTGGATAAGCTTGCGCGATGCCTCCGGGACCGTCAGTTGCAGGAAGGGGTTGCCGCCTCGTTGCTCCACCCACTCGGCAGTAGCCTCCTCGACCGGCGAGTTGGGCACCGCAAAGGGGAGCTTGGTGATGACCAGATTGGTAAGGTAGTGACCCGGCAGATCCAGCCCCTCCGAGAAGCTGCCGGTACCAAACAGGATGCTGGCCTGACCGCCATCGCATTTTTGTTTGTGCAGGGTGAGCAGGGCATTGCGGGAGGCTTCCCCCTGCACCAGCAGTGAGAGTCCCTTGGCTCGCAAGCCAACAGCCACCTCATTCATCTGGCGGTAGGAGGAGAAGAGCACCAGACTCGCCTCCTTGCCCGCAAGAATACGTGGCAGCACGCTGATGAGTTCGTTGGTAAAGGCCGGCGAGTTGGGTTCGTGCTCCATCTTGGGCAGATAGAGCTCGGCTTTCTGATAATCAAAGGGGGAGCGCAGGCGCAGATAGCGGGTACCGTCGTGCTCCTTGAGCCCCACCTGATGGCGAAAATAACTAAAGGAAGAGAGGGCGGTGAGGGTCGCGGAGACCAGTACGGCCCCCAGACATTTCGACCAGAGCCACTCCTCCAGCAGATAACCCACCTCTATCGGTGAAGCATGCAGCCAGATATCGCCGTCATCGCTTTTGGCCATCCAGCGGGCGAGCGGCGTTTTGCCAGTCGGAATGTGGCGCCCCAGCATCTCCCACAGGGCGCAGAAGCTCTCCAGCCGCTGCAGATGAAAACCGCTTTCGGCCAGCAGGGGTTCTGCCTCCTTGCGGCGGATCTCGCCATCTTTCAGCGCTTCACCTATGGCACCTTGCATCCGATCCAGCGCCCGCAGCGCCTTCTTGCTCGACTCCTTGAGATTCTCTGCCAGCATGGGCAGGGGATCCGGCAATACCCCTTCGACGAAGCGGTAGTGGGGTTCCGTGCCAAACAGCCGATCGTTGGCGCTGAGCCACTGCTCGACCGCCTTCAGATCAGGCTGGATGGAGGCCAGTGCATCCTGCAGTTTGAGTTGGGGGTCGAGCAGGCTCTCCTTATTAAAAGTCCGCGCCAGCTTGCCTGCACTTTGTACCAGCTTCTCCAGCCAGCGACGTGAGCCTTTGACGCTGGCCGACGCCGCGCCGTGATCCCGGGCGATGGTGGGCAGGTGATGGGCCTCATCCAGCACATAGATGCACTCATCGGGGGGGGGCAGAATGATGCCGCCGCCCATGGTGAGATCGGAGAGCAGTAGCGCATGGTTCACCACCAGCACATCGGCGCTCTCCATATCGTTGCGGGCGCGATGAAAGGGGCAGTGCTGGTGATGGCTCAGCGCCTTGTTGCAGGTGTGACGGTCGGCGGCGATGCGATCCCAGCAAGTGTCGGGAATGGGCTCCGGCCAGTTGTCCCGATCCCCGTCCCATTTGCCATTGGTGTAGGCCTGCCACAGGGCCTGGTAGCGATCTTTGTCGCTGTCAGATGGCTTGGATTTGCTCAGACTGCCAAAGTCGAGCTCAAAGTTGGCCATCTCGGCACCACTGGCTGCCTGCTCCAGCAGATGTTCGCAGCAGTAGCGCTGACGTCCCTTGACCAGCATAAAGCGAAACGGCAGCTCGCTGTGGCGGTGGTAAAAAGGGAGGTCTTTGTGGATCAGCTGCTCTTGCAGGGCCACGGTGGCGGTAGAGATCACCAGCTTCTTCTGGGTGAGTCTCGCCACCGGAATGGCGCCCTGCGCATAGGAGAGGGATTTGCCGATACCTGTGCCCGCTTCGGCAACCAGAATACGGCGCTGTTTGTCGTACTCGCCGGTCAGGGTTTTGGCTATCTCGGCCACCAGAAAGTTCTGCTCTTTGCGCGGCACAAAACCGGGTAATCCATCCGAAATCTGGCGATAGGTTTGACGAATGGTTGCTTTGAGGCGAGTAGAGAGCATGAAGAGAAGGCCAGTTAGGTGTTAATCGAAGGACAAGGATACCCGCAACCCCTTGGTGAGGTCGAGGCAACTGCCATTATCACGGCTGTTTTACGCTGATCAGACCACTTTGGTTGTTTATCAGGTAGTTAGCGTTATTTGCATGCAAAATAGACTATTTGAGTGCAAATAATCAGCAGGATTCGTTGTAAACGTTTTCCTTTGGGCTTGCCGCCAGGTGAGACTTGGCTCACATTTTTGCCTCCATGACTATGGTTTGCGTAAAAAGTTCCAAGTTTTTTCATTGCGGTTCAAAAAATCCGGTGCTAGTCTCGGCGGCATAGTGATGCAAAGAACATCGCTAACACAGGGAATAACAACAACTTAGTGTTTAATTACAGTAGGCATTGGAAACTATGAAAAAGACAATTCTGGCTATTGCTATTCCGGCTCTGTTTGCATCCGCCGCTAACGCCGCAGTGATCTATGACAAAGACGGTACCACTTTCGACGTATACGGCCGTGTACAGGCTAACTACTACGGTGAGCACGATGATACCGATGGCGAGCTGATTGGTTCTTCCCGTCTGGGCTGGTCCGGTAAAGTCGCTCTGAACAACACTTGGTCCGGTATTGCCAAAACTGAGTGGCAAGTTGCTGCTGAAAACTCCGACAAGGGAAGCGACGGCAAGTCTAGCAAGTTCGATGCTCGTCATATCTACGCAGGCTTTGATGGTTCCCAGTACGGTAAAATCATCTTCGGTCAGACCGACACCGCTTTCTACGACGTACTCGAGCCGACCGATATCTTTAACGAGTGGGGCGATGCCGGTAACTTCTATGACGGTCGTCAGGAAGGCCAGGTTATCTACTCCAACAGCTTCGGCGGTTTCAAAGGTAAGGTTTCTTACCAAACCAACGATGACGTAGCTGTCAAGATTACTGACGTAGGTCAAAAAATTAAAGAAGATGCCTATTTGGGCACTAACGTGAAGCGTGAGAAAGCTTATGCCGTTGCTGGCGGTTACGACTTTGACTTCGGTCTGGGCTTCAACGCTGGTTATGCTTACTCCGACCTGCAAAACAAAGTTAATGGCCAGACTGGTAAGAAAGACGAGTGGGCTGTTGGTGCACACTACGCAATCAATGGTTTCTACTTCGCTGGTGTTTACACTGAAGGTGAAGTGAAGAATAAGAGCAACGGTATCAAAGATGATGGCCGTGGCTATGAGCTGGCAGCATCTTACAACGTAGATGCCTGGACCTTCCTGGCTGGCTACAACTTCAAAGAAGGCAAGGCCAACGCTCAAACTGCCGGTTCTACTTACAAGGATCTGGTTGACGAGACCCTGCTGGGTGTTCAGTATGCCTTCACTCCGAAGCTGAAAGCTTACACCGAGTACAAGATCCAGGGCATCGACAAGCAAGACGACGAGTGGACTGTTGCTCTGCAGTACAACTTCTAATAAGTTGCACATGAGTAATATCCTGGCTTGAGTCTTTGACCAAG
Organism: Aeromonas sp. DNP9; assembly: GCF_001728955.1. Taxonomy (NCBI): domain Bacteria; kingdom Pseudomonadati; phylum Pseudomonadota; class Gammaproteobacteria; order Aeromonadales; family Aeromonadaceae; genus Aeromonas; species Aeromonas sp. DNP9. The sequence goes on from NZ_LYSQ01000014.1 coordinate 130,850, forward strand.
CTACGAATGGCCGAGATAATATCTCGGCCATTTTCTTTTTTGGCGCCAGCGTATTGGCGCCATGATGAATCGCCGGATTGCTATGTAAGTGATGTTTGGCAAACCATCAGTCTCGATTAATCTCTCCTGCTTCCTGCTTCCTGCTTCCTGCTTCCTGCTTCCTGCTTATCTCTTTGATGAGGAGGGCACTGCTCTCCTTTACGCCATACAGTCATTGCTCGCAGCAGCTGTGTTTGACCGTGAGTATCTGGCAGCCCTTGCAAGGGGCGGTGCTATTTGCGCGGATTGTGCGGATATTGAGGGGACATGCTTGGGATGTGATGCAGCACAGTAGGAGGGAATTGTAAGGCCAATCAGCGGTAGATACTTGATGTGTCGCCGCTAGCGACTAAGTTAGCGTTAAATGAGTAATGTCTAGTCCTGAAATAGGTTTACACATTTTCGGCTAGCATTTCTCCACTCAGAACCCCCTATGTACCGCATCGGGGGTT
>NZ_LYSQ01000015.1:0-131131 GCF_001728955.1 Aeromonas sp. DNP9
AACTGGCGGCGTCCACATCACCACAATGACGGGATACCGCCAGCAAAAGCCGAGATTCGGCCTAACCAAGTGTCCGGATTTAGTTGACCACTACAAACATCTTCTTGAGCACTCCTATCAAGCTATCTTGGTTGAAGATGTCAGGATAATTTTTTGATATCCCTATGAACACGAGGAACTGGTGGGGTAGCAGTTCCGCCTAACCGTTCGCTGGGGCTGGATTGACTGGTGAGAATTCGTGTGCGAGGAAACAAATCCCCCCCCAATGAATGCTTTGTCGAGATGCATTTACACCTCAAAATTCCCGATTTCTCAGCTAGGAACTATCAGAGTCTTTCATTGTTGAGCTTTTCTCGGTGAACGGTTACCTTCAAGTCAGCAGTAGCTAAGAGCTGTGTCTGTACCCCGAACCTATGCTCCAACAAGTGACTTATGCTCTCTATGATTATTTTTTAACGCGCTTGTAGCGGCCTACCTTTTGTTAGAACCTTGGCATGTCTGTAAAACCGCACGTCATTGACATGCAATCCTAATGAGCACCATTTTTAGCTAAAGGAACCATAATGGAAGTAGCAAAACCGATTAATTCCTCTCAGTATCATCACATATTAACCAATGTATTGGATAGGTTGATGGATTTTTATATCCTCTTGTATTCATCTATGAAGATCAATAGTGACACATTGAAACAACTAATTGATTTTAGAGACAACACTGAAAGCTATTTAATAAGTCTTGGCATTCACAAAAAGCACCTAGTGGATTTAAATGCTGTAAATGAATGCATGGACATCCTTCAAGTAAATTACTCTTATTGTAGAAAAATCTCTCAAAAATCTATATTGGCAAATCCAGACAGTTATGCTGCTTATCAAGAATTATCCAAGGTTATTTACGAAATCAGTTCAGGAAACCATGTGGAGATAACTAATAGTGGCCCAATCATTCATAGCGGAAAGCCTGAAGAGCAAACCGTTGTGCGAAACTACATGAACACACTAAAAAACAAGTGCCCTTGCCTACATCTACTTAGAATTGCCGATATCGTTAACGCCCCCAAACTGGGCGATATCATCCCTGTAATTGAATGCGCCATCCAGTCATATCGTAAGCTCAACAGTGTAGTCAATGACATTTTGAATGATGAAGAAAAAATGATTGTAGATACTGCAGTCAATCATTTGAAAAATTAACTGCTTTCTATCCAGAGCGTCTCTGCCCAGGGTTTCGCTATGTTTTCCCCCAGTATGATGGACCACGTGACTATAATAATCTTGCACTTTCCTTTAGCCGAGAAATATCAAGAATAGATATGCAGGGTGCATTGAGCGACATAGCCTTTCAATTCGAGAAATTCAAGGCCTATTATCATCACCACGACTCTGACATTACCGATGAATTTAACCTTGACAGATTTACCCCCTTAGTTGCAAAACCTATCAGAGACAATGAGTATATAAAACAATTTAATAGCATAGAGGGTACATTTCATGCTCTGTTTGCATGGAAAGAAAGCTATCTCGGTCCTTTATCTCAAAAGGATGCAATTCATAAGGCACATTTGTTATTTAACGAACCAAGAGAACTCCCTATTCCAGCCAAAGATTACAAGAGGAAAGTAAGAGCACGATTAAAAGATATTAACGACTACATAAATAAAAAGATAGAGCATATGCAGTCCATATCCCAAAGAGGGTGAGTGAGACTCAATAATAAATTTACTGAATAGGAGTTTTCGCATGGTAATGATGTCCAAAAAGGTCATCTCACTTTAATATCCTAATTCTTTTCGTACACGTGCATAGCTATTCCGCTACTAATAGCAATAGTAGCGGAAAATAATGTACTCCTAAGGCATTGACATTTCGATAGCGTCGTAGCGGTCCACTTCACGGCATTTGGAATTCATTCCCAATTATTTTTACACCTACATTACCTTGCTGAATACGGTCTCACCTCCGGATAGAAGTATGGCACATACCCATCAATATACAGGCATATTTCGGCAAGGCATTACCATCGCAGTAACTACCGAATTAATTATAAAAATGAATTGGCTCGAAATTCCTTAATTAAGTAAGAATGGGCGATGCCTGATATTCTCTGGCATAGTAACATCTCATTATTCAGCGCCTATTATCTCAGCCAGTATGCCTCAGGGTTTTCGAGTGACCATAAACATCATAAACAATCATTAATCTTGAACATTCAACCTTAGTTAAGATCAGGAAGCTGGGATTGTTAGAATGTGAGGGCAGCAAGCCGTGGTAAAGTATTTTTCACGCCCTCTCGTTAAATACGCTGCAACAACATCCACCATTATATTTAAAATTCAGTTACACAGCTAATTCATGACTGTGGGTCCTACTCATCAGCTCATTACGCCTGATAATTACCAGTCAGGTTAAGTGCTCAACAACATTATTATTGTTATGCAAGTTAATTATCTAATTGTTAATTGGATCTTGATGAGATTGCAACTGAATTGCGCTAACTAATTATCGAGAACTACCGTGCTCATTTCTTTTGAGTAAATCGTGTCACTAGACGGGTAATTGTATCAACTAACAACGTCCGATCTGCGTCATCTAATTGGGCCAGTTGCTGGCTCAGCACAATACCTTGTTCAGTAGGGCGATTACTGGTTTCACGCAACAAATCTGTCAACTCACAGCCAAACAACTCGGCAAGCTCCGCCAGTCGAACAATGGTCGGCACGACGAGCCCCCGCTCCATGCGTGAGATAGCTGCCATTCCAATCTCTAGATGTTCAGCAACCTGTTCTTGGGTCAGCCCGGCAAGCTGACGCTGACGAGCAATCGCCTTGCCTACACGCTTGGCTAGCTGCTCAAAGTTGATATCGGTCATAAGTCCTCCACTGGACTTATATGGTCCACCCTAGACCCGTTGACATGAAGAACCTACAAAGGCGAACATAAACCCAAAGAGTCCACACCAAACCAACTAGGGTGAGTTGAACACAATCAAATTTAGTCAAGCCCTACTCATTACCCACTTTTGCTCGCACCAAACTGGCGCATGCAAGGGACTCTTTTATCCCAAGGAGAAATTATGAAACGTTATTTACTTATCTCATTGTTGCTAGCAAATGGCTGCGCCATGGCATTTGGGGAGCAGGGCCGCTGGAGCCAAGGCTGGGGACAGGGCCAAACCGAGTATACCGCTGTGGTTGATGAGCAAAACTCGCTCTACATCAGTTGTAGCGAAGACACGAAGGTCTTCATGATGGCGACTGTCGATGGCGTGGAGTACGGGGAGTCAGCAGGAGCTAAAGATGGATTTACGCTTATCGTCAGTGGCGATTATTTCAACACGCCTTACGAAATAGACTCCGCAGATAAGGCCAGTGATTTTTACTTCATGTGGAATAGATTGCGGGATGCGAGCACAATTATTGTCAAAACGCCAGATGACAAACGGCTGATATTGCCCACCCAGGATGCCGACAAGGTACTTCCTAAAGCCGACTCACCCGAATTCACTTGCCTGAAGAAAGTGGAACGTGACCTGCAAGTCGCAGCGCAGGCCAAGAAACCCAAAGCGCCTCCTGCGCCAGAGCTGGTAACCACGCCGCTTTCCTCCTCTACGTTTGACGTGAGCTGGAACTGGGAGGAATTCATGCCTAATGTGCCAATGAAAGTCCTACAGGTTATATCACGCAGTGACAACATCGCTATCCACAAGGCGGTGGTCAACCGAGGTCAGTGTACCAGCACCCCGCATGGTCGCTTACCGCTCGCCCTGAAATTTGGTGGCGCGGCCAAATTTATCATTCCCGCAAACTGCAACATTCTGGAATTGAACCTGTTCACGGACCAAGGGCTGGCCACCTATCAGTTCAACCCCCATTAATCGGACATGCTTCCCCCCGTCAGCCGGAGCTCCATGCTCCGGCTTTTTTATTCCCATGGAGATTACTTATGCTACCTACTGCATCCCCCAAGAGGGAACCGTTCGACCATCCCAGCTTTTGGCGCAAGCTCTGGATGTTTGCCAAGCGAACAGGACGTCCCTTTATCGAAGTCTGCCTGCTGCTTTACTACACCAGTCAGAAAGAGGATTTGCCGCTTTGGGCCAAGCTGCTTATCTATGGCGCCTTGGCGTACTTCGTCTCGCCAATCGATGCCATCCCAGATGTGTTACCGATGGGGCTCGCTGATGACATTGCGGTGCTGAGTGCAGCACTCGCCAGCATTACTGCCTTTATTGATGACCAAATCCGTGCCCACGTTGCCAGAAAAATACGCGAGCTGTTCGGCGACGCTTAACCCGTTCAAGGAGAACACCATGACTATTCCCTTTTTCCGGGACGGCTTTGCCCTGCCCGTTACCCAAGCGCTGCTCACGTTACTCAGTCAGGAGGTCGCCCATATCGGCCTTAACCTCGAGCGCCTGACCCAACTCACCTTCAACTTTCGCAGTCCCACCTACAGCCCCGAGCAAGGAGGGGCTCACCCGGTCGAGATACGCCTGATACGTGGTCTTGATGGCTGGCTGTTCGATTACGTCACCGACTTCTGCTATCAGGGACTGGGCCAGGATGCCGAGCTTTGCAAGGAGCTCGATTTCAACTTCCTGGATGACGAGCACTACTTGCAAGGATGGGGCCAATCCAACGTTCAGAGGCCCATGAGTTATTCACCCTGTGGCAGACCAACTTTGTTGCCTACTGCCGGATGGCGTACTTCACCGTTGAGGTCAGTAGGGAGTAGGAGGTGTGTGATGACTAACGAACTGCCGCTCTCCCACACCTTGCGCCAGTGGCTGGGACTGGTCGCCGCCAAGGCCAAGATACAACCGCGCCACCGTGGCCAGTGCTGGTTACTACACCTCACTCCTGATAGCCCACACGCCCGCACCGTCACGCTACACCTGCGTTGGTCCGGCGTGCAGTGGCAACTACTCTCCCTCACCAATGCCGAGGACTGGCACACTATGAGCCAGCCCGTGGATGAAATCTGCGTGGACCCTACGCGTCGTTGTTTTTGGCGCTGCCAGGCTGGACCGGTGCCACTCTCTGAGCAGCCCCGTGTACTGGGGAGCTTTCTGAGTGACCTGCAGCGAACCTGTACTCATCACGGTTATCGTGTGGAGAGTGACCCCTTACCCCAAGAGGAGGCGCGCGATGCCCAAACATCCGATAGCCGTTGAACTTGAAGCCATCAATCGAGAGGGGGAAACGCAGGTGGTGCGTGACAGTAGCCTGACGGTTCAGGGCTACAGCGTCTACCTGCGAGCAATGGAGGCCAGCGGACTGGCACTGGCCACCTGGGTTGCTGACTACGACACCATAGGTCCAGCTTACGTACTGGCCGAACGCTTGAGCCTGGCGCTGGCCATCCCGCTCACCGTGCTGGTCCCCGGACCACTAATGCCGATTAAGCAGGAACCCACCACCAGGGAAGGCGTCACCACTACGGCCCACTGAACTACTTTCAAAGTGAACCAACAACCTATCTACCTTTAGCCCCGATATGCCTCGCGCTGCCGGGGTCTTTCTTTATTCAGGATACCACCATGCGTTACCACAAACTCAAAGCCGGTGAATGCCCCGGCACGTATGTCGTCACCGAACCCGTGACCGAACAAGACCTGCTGCGTATCGCCAACCAGATTGCCCGCAAGCGTTTGGCCAAAGGTACCACCATCACCAGTACCACAGAGGCCGCAGAGCGACTGCAAACCCTGTTGCAGGAACGGGAGCATGAAGTGTTTGGTGCACTGTTCCTCGACTCCCAGCATCGGGTTCTGGCGTTTGAGGAGCTGTTTCGTGGCACCCTCGATAGCGCCAGCATCTACCCACGGGAAGTGGTCAAGCGCGCCCTGATACTCAACAGTGGGGCCATCATCGCGGTGCATAATCACCCAAGCGGTGACCCGGAACCCAGTCACTCTGACCGGGTCTTTATCCAAGCCCTCAAAGAGGCCTTGGCACTGGTCGATATCCGGTTGCTCGACCATCTGGTGGTCGGCGCTGAGGGCGTTGTCTCGCTGGCCGAGCGAGGTCAGCTATGAACCAGCCCCCAGGGAAAACACACCTCACCACCATCGACATCCTCATCGAATTGCGCGGTTGGCTCGAAGACAACATCCAAATGCAGGCAGCGCCCGCTATCGTGGCTCACCTGCCTAACGGCTATCAACTCACCCAGGCCGACTGCATCGAGGCCATTGACACACTGCTCCACCAGCTACGCCATTAGTCGCGCCAAAAAGGAACAAACGCCATGCGATTACCCAATCCCTATTCCCTTGAGGAAACGCTAGAGAAGCTACGCCATGGCCTGACAGCCGTCAGCAAGGAAGATGTGCTGGCATTACTGGAAAAAGCCGTCACCAAGGCGCGTGACGACGAGGGTTATGCCAAGCAGTTTGAAGAGGCCTTGCTAGGTAGCTCCACCATCGAGATCCGGGAATGCCTCTGCTGCTTTGGCGACTACTTCGAGCGTTCCAGAGACGCACCGCCCTATTACCCGCATCACGATGCCGTCAACGGCATTGATTGTGCGCTCTACACCATCTTGTTCGATGCAGCTCACCCAGACGCAGAGCAGGCGCACGAATAACGCCTGCATCCCCAAACCCGGATCATTACTGCCAACACCATGATCCGAATATTCCTACCCCCCCAGCAAGGCCACCTCACTACAGGTGGCCTTTTGCATTTCAAGGAGCTATTCCCATGTCTGCCTTCATGATCGATCGCAAGGACTACCTTGCCTTTGCCGTACAGTTGTACCGTTTTTGCAATGCCCCCATGCCACCCCACTACACCCTTGAGTTGCTGCTCTCCCTCTGGTGGAACCCTCCAGCAGACACCACCAGTACCTGGACGTGGCGGGTAGACCGGCTGGTGCGGCTGATGATGCTCGCCAACCGGCGGGCGGTCTGGCATCGCTATCAGTTAGGACGTCAGCAGGACCAGAAGGAACCACGCCAGCACAGCTCTACCAAGCGGAGTCCGCTTAAACCTGCCCACCGTTACCACCAGGCACCACTCACCGATAGCGAGCTGGTGGCGCTGTACAAATTCACCTGCTGCGCCCTGTACCAATCGAGCGAATGGAGTGGGAGTCCTGAGCAGGCTCCCCGGCTGGTGAAGGTATTACAGCAGTTGCAACAGGCTCTCGCGCAAGACGTGCTGACCCGGTTGTCACTGTGGGAACAAGCCCCTTGGGGAGAGATGTGATGAGCCTTTCCATCATCCTGACGGTGACAAGCTCACCACCGAGCTCAACCGCCCAGATAGCCCAGCGTATCGCCGATGACATGGCACACCTGCATCAGCGTTTGGGGGATGGGGTCAGCGATGAACTGGGCATCAGCATCAGTTACCTGGTCGAACAATTTGCACTGTTGGCAGCGGCTTACCGTGCACCTGCAGAAAGGGAGAAACACCCATGATCGAATTCAACGATAGCTTCACTCAGGTCGCAGTCGCTCAGGCAATGAGCGCACATGGCGATTTGCATAGGTTCATTACCTATCAGCTCACCTTCCCGAAGTGGGCACATGACTATGACGAGACCGGCAAGCGCACTGGCCCCGACAAGATCAAGCCCGTACCAACGATGCACAAGACCACGCTGTTCGTGAGTCCACTGGACATGGTGGACAACCTGCCCCGCGAGATTAACTTTGCGTGGTGGGAGCGTGAGTGCAACGACCTCGGCTATCCCGTTGGGGAGTGGCGACGCACCATTGTGGGGGCCTACTTCAACCACGGCACCAACGACAACCCAAACTGGAGCAGCCACACATGAGCATCTTCGAGCACATGACATGGGGACTGGGCACCCCGAACCTGCCCAAGCTGGGAGCTCGGGCCATTCTGCAACGTGGTTATGTTGATTTCCTGGGTGACCGTGCCGGTATGTACGGCGAGCCAGACGAGGCGTGGCGGGCCGAGTGCGACACGGTGCTGCCGCACTTCCTGCGTGAGTTAACCAAGATGGCCAAGGCATACCAGATATGCACCGACATGGACGAGGTGTTTCGCCTTGAACACAAGGGCTGGGTATGTGAAGCCAGTCCGAGGCGCAGCTACGGCTACCTCTACATTGACATCTACCACCCCGCTAACTAGCGGGGTGTTTGTTTCAAGGATAAATATCATGAACAAGTTCTATCACGTGGGCACACTGGCCCGCCGTGAAGTCACCGCCCTGCTGCACACGCTGACGCACAATACAGCCGCCAATGCCGAGGGGATCCTCAACTATATGGGCAGCAAGCTGAACCCCTACGACCCGCGCAAAGAGAAGGCCAAGGCACGGCACACATTGCGCCGGGTCAAGAAGGCTCTGAAGGTAGGGCGTATCCCGCTTGAGCTCACCGTGACGGGTTGCCGCATCGACCGGGGGAGTCATCAGGCTGACCGTTACTACTACGACCGGACGCTGCTGGCTCAAGGTTGGCAACAATACGATACCGAGGAAGACGCCTGGTACTTTGGCATCTGGATTCACACAGAGAAGCTGGAGACCTTTACCTACGCCGAAGGAGATACCAGCCATGTGATTGCACCGAACGTCGAGGCGTTTCGCGCTGAGTTGGCGCGGCTCTACCAATACCACCCGCAAACCCTGGCGTTTATCAGCATCGATCCGGAAGCTGGCGTTGTGACCCACCACTTTGAAGCCAAACCGGAGGTATGAAATGGCCAAACACATCACCATCAAGGTGCCCGGCAAACATCCTCAAACTGGCGAGCTCCCCCCTTTGAGCAAAAGGGCCAACGCATCGATATCGACATCGGCGGGCAGACCGTGCCCTTCCTCATTCACGGGAGGGGTATCGGCACCTCGCTCACCCACATCCCGAGCGGCTACCGCATTGCACTACTCGGCGGCTGGCTCACCGCGCGTTACACAGTCCCTGAGAATAAGCCCAGCAGAACGGCCTGCGCCCAGATGGCCATAGACCGGTTGGTAGCCTAATACGGCTCGCAGCACCCACCAAACAGACTCAATTGCAAATCCGCTATCAATGGGGTCACCATAGGTGAAAACCTATGAATCATCGACTTGATTGTCCAACAGGGTACAAGATAATTCCGTACCAGCCTACATCAGATGGCATAATGAATGGCATATCAAAAATCTCATAAAAAAGAAAAACCCAAACAAATCAATTGATTGGATTTATCATTTGGCGGAGAGACAGGGATTCGAACCCTGGGTGGCATTGCTGCCACAATTGATTTCGAGTCAATCCCGTTCGGCCACTCCGGCATCTCTCCGTGGGGAGAGAGTTTTACCCAAGCTGGGCCGAGGATGCAATAAAAATTTCTTAGATATCAAATGGCTGAATCAGATATCTGGGAGCAGGCTCACAATGCGGCGCGTATTGTTCGCGTAGCGAGGCCACTCTTGTATAACCCTGTATCCACCCTCTCACACACCCGGCCATTATCCATATCGTGATATTCACCCATTGCCATGAGGCGTCTCTTTTTCCTGCTTGGCGCTCAAATTTATGGGTAATGCCGATTTTGGCCGGTTTCCTATGTATCCCCACATCATTGCGAGTGCGCGGCAAGCTGGTAATCATGGGCTGATTGAGGAACAATCGCGCCATCCTGGCGGCTGTATTGATGATGTTCCGCCCCGATTGAACTGATGGATCTTCTTATGCGATTGCCAAAACTCATGCCCCTCTCCATAACGCCCGCCCTTTCCCTGCTGCTGGCAGCGGTCCTGCTCTGCGCGGCGCCGGCAGAGGCCAAACGCTACCCGCTGCCATCTGCCGGGAGTCGCCTCATCGGTGAGCTGGGGGATTACATCATCCAGCAGAATGAACATCTGGAGCTGGTTGGCAAAAATACGCAAATTGGATTTTTGGCGCTGCTTGAGGCTAATCCGGGTGTAGACCCCTATTTACCCAAGCCTGGCACCCGCTTGACGCTGCCCACCCAGATGCTGCTGCCCGATGTGCCTCGCGAGGGGATCGTCATCAATCTGCCCGAACTTCGTCTCTACTACTTCCCCAAGGGGAAGAGCGAGGTCATCGTGCTGCCCATCGGGATTGGCGATATCGGCCGTGAGACACCCGAGATGACCACCACCGTCATCGAGAAGAATCCCAACCCGACCTGGGTACCCGGCCCCATGGTGCGCAAATCCTGGCTGGATCAAAAAGGGATCACCCTGCCCGCCGTGGTGCCGCCCGGCCCGGAGAATCCCCTCGGCAAGTTCGCCATGCGCCTTGGTTACGGCAAGCGTGACTACCTGATCCACGGCACCAACAAGGATTTTGGCGTTGGCCTGCGGGTAAGTGCAGGCTGCATCCGGCTGCGACCTGACGATATCGAGGCCCTGTTCAAGATTGTGCCGATCGGCACGCCGGTACGGGTCATCAATCAACCGGTCAAGGTGGCCATCGAACCGGATGGTCGCCGCTGGCTGGAGGTACACTCCCCGCTCTCCCGCACCGAAGAGGAGCTTGAAAATGGCGCCCCGCTGATGCTATCACCGGCCATAGAGAGCTTTATCAGCGCACCTGATGTGATGCAGGATGAGGTGACGGCGGCGCTGGAGAGCAAAAATGGCCTGCCCCGCCCCATCAGCAGCCAGCTTGTCAGTGGCTAAGTCACCAGCGCCCGAGTCGCACCGGAGTCACCTTACCTCATGAAATTCCTGCCCCTCCTACTCCTGTTGGCCTGTCACTCCTTGTGGGCCAAGGACATTCTCTGGATGAACAATGGCGATCGTCTGACCGGCACCATCGAAGAGATTGGCGATGAGTCGGTACGCATCTCTTTGCCCTATACCGGTGCCGTTACCGTCAAGCGGGATGCCATCAAGCGCTGGCGGCTGGAGCACCAGGATAAACCCAAGGCGACCGCCAAAGGTGGATTCACCCTGTTCAAGGATCAGCAGGATGAACGCAAGGCCTGGCTCTGGACCGGTAGTGGCGATCTCAACATCAAGCTCAAACACAAGGACAAGCACACCAACAACGTCAACTTCAAGGGCAAGACCGAGTTGGCCAATCTGGACTGGCGCTACAGCTTCTCCGGAGAGTACTCCTACGAAACGTCTGACAGCGTCACCGATAACCACGACTACAAGCTAAACCCGACCATTGACTACTTTTTCGATCAACAGTGGTTTGTGCGCAGCTCGCTCAATGCCGAATATGACATGCTGGAGAGCAACTACCTCAGCCTCGACTATGGTACTGGGCCGGGTTACCGCTTCTGGAATGAGAAGCGCCGTCGGCTGGAGTTTGTGGCGCAAGGGGGTCTGCGCAAGGCCTACTTCAGAGAAGAGAGCGGGATTGGGTTGCTCTTCAAAGGCAACCGGATCATCGACTACCCCTTTGCCAGCATGAACTGGGATTATCGCCAACCCATCCCGATATGGCGTGAAAAACTGGAGCTGTTCAGTCAGGGGCGCTATCTGCTCTATCTGGAGCAACCCTCACCCTATATCACTCTGAATCGAGATGTGACCGGCAGCGTGGGCTTGCGCTACTACTTCAACGACCACCTACGCCTCTCCTGGTTGAGCGAGATGGAGTGGGAAGATGGCGAAGTGCATTTCGTCGGTCTCGAGCAAAAGTACAAAGAGACCGAATTCAGGCACCTGCTCAATTTGGGCGCCAGTTTCTGAGTCAACTGCAAACAGAAAGAGGAGCCAAATTGGCTCCTCTTTCTGTTTTGGTCATCACCTGCCATGGCCCTTCTCCGATGATAGAGCAGGCAACAGATGAGAAACCGGCCGTACGCTCAGATCAGTCCCCAAGCGGCAATCTGGTAGATCCATACCATCGCCAACAGGGTACCGACCAACCCCATGATGACGCCGATGCGCACCATCTGGTGACTCTCCACCAGACCGGTTGCGTGGGCCAGCGCATTGGGCGGGGTACTGATGGGCAGCGACATCCCGAGCGAAACCGAAATGGTGACCGCCAGGATCAGGGTGTGACTGCCGCCCCACTCGGCCAGCTCCGGCATGCTGACTGCCAGCGCAGCTACCAGTGGCAGCAACAGATTGGCGGTCGCGGTGTTGGACATAAAGTTGGCCATCACAACTGCCAGCAGACAGGCGCCGATCAGCACCGCCAGCGTGGAATATTCGTGGAACGGAATATGGGTGATGAGCCGCTCGGCCAACCCGGAGTCCTCCAGCGCCAGCCCCAGCGCGATACCGCCCGAGACCAGCCAGAGCACATCGAGGGAGATCTTGTGCAAATCGTCCTTGGTGATGATGCCGGTGGTCAGGAACACCGCCACCGGGATCATGGCGACCACGTAGGAGCTCATGCCATGCAGATCCCCGAGTAGCCAGAGCACTATGGTGGTGATAAAGGTGAGGTAGACCACCCAGGCGCGAGGGGTCTGCATAAAGCGCCCCTCAATCTTGAGATCCATCCGCTTGAGGGTGCTCGGGAAGAAGCGCCCCAGCAGGAACCAGCCAAGCAGCAACAGCAACACCACAAAGGGCACCGCAAATCCCATCCACTGACCGAACGAGATGGCATGCTCGCCGGTCAGGTATTTGAGAGCCACAGCGTTGGGCGGGGTGCCGATGGGAGTGCCGATCCCGCCGAGGTTGGCCGCCAGCGGAATAGCCAGCACAAAACCTATTTTGGCCGGGTCCTTGTCGGGAAACGCCGCCAGCACCGGAGTAAGGATGGCCAGCATCATGGCGGTGGTGGCGGTATTGCTCATAAACATCGAGAAGGTGGCGGTGATCAGCATCAGCCCCAGCATGACGATCCGGGGATCCTGACCGAACGGGCGCAGCAGCACCCGCGCCAGATTGACGTCCAGATGGTACTTGGTCGCCGCAATGGCGAGGAAAAAACCGCCGAGAAACAGCATGATAACCGGCGAGGCAAAGGTCGCCATCACCTCGGTGGACTTGAGCAGCTCACCAAAGCCCGGCTCTGCCTTGTCGGCAGTCATGAACCAGAGCCCCTTGTCGGAGAGCAGCAGCAGCTCCAGCACGATGATCAGCACCGAGGTAGCAAAGATAGGGATGGGCTCCAGGATCCAGCAGAGGGCGGCCAGCACGAAAATGGCCACGACCCGCTGCTCGATCACGGTGATCCCCTCCAGCGGGATCCAGTGGGTCGGGATCAGCAGGATGGTGAGGCTCAGCAGCAGTGGCAGAATAATCTTGTTATTGATGGGCACTATTGTCTCCAGGATCGGGAGTAAGAAGCCAATAGTGGCATAACATGCTATCGCCTCACGCGGCCAACTCGCCAAAATGAGAGCTGGCTAACTGCAGGGCGCACCGTTTTGTGAGTCATATCAAGCTGGGGTCGGCGCGCAATGGCTGACGCCTCAACCCTTGCAACAAACAGGCAAAAAAACGGGCCCGCTGTTCGTTGCACACGACAGCGGGCCCGTTTCACCATTCATGCCGATGAGGGGGCTCAGAAGTAGATGCGGGTCACCGACTCGATGACGCAACCCGGGCGGCGGATCCCTTCGATCTCCACCTTGATCTCTTTGAGCAGCTCCAGCCCACCCTTGATGGGGGTGACCCGGGCCAGCTTGGTGCGGGCGCGGATGTTGCTGTCCACCTTGATGGGATATGGGAAGCGCACCTGATCCAGCCCGAAGTTCACCACCATGCGGGCGGTCGGGAACTCGGGGGTGGCCTCATCGACCGAGCCAGTCAACTGTGGCAGCAGCGCCAGGGTCAGGAAGCCGTGGGCGATGGTTGTCTTGAAAGGCGACTCGGCGGCCGCACGCTCCGGATCGGTGTGGATCCACTGGTGATCCCCGGTCACTGCAGCAAACTGATCGATCATCTGCTGGCTGACGTGCAGCCACTCGCCGACATGAGTCTCTTCACCAATGCGAGCCTGCAGGGCGGCATAGAGCTCGGCCGCCTCGGCCCCCAGCTCAACAGCGGGTTCCTGAGCCACGGCAGGCTGACCGTTGGCTACTTGTGCCACGGTTGCTGCATCCTGTTGCTGCTCGCTCTGGGACTCGGCTTGCAAGTCCAGCACACGCCCCAGCAAAGGGTGAAGATGTGCCTTTTGCTGAAACTCACGCCAGTAGTCGCGGATCGCCGGAGAGAGCCAATCCTTGAGCTCAAAGGGGTGCTGCGCCAGAATTTCGCGCTTGCGCTTCAGAAAATCGACAACTTTCATCTACCGATCCCTATTTGATTCAATGCCTGTAAAGAGGTCTAACCAGTCCTATTTTATTAAAGTTTCAGCTGTAAGTGCAAAAAAATCTCGGCGTACACCTGTACCAAGGCGGAAGTAACTACTTAGACCATGTAAACCAGCATGTTCTGCCAATGAGGAAATCGATTGCCAAAGATGCCGCCAGCAGGGGAAATTTATCGGGGTCGTTATGAAAAAAGGCCCTCGTCGGGCCTTGTGGTGGGGAGTCAGCGCGCGCTCGACCAGCCGCGACGCAATCCCTCTTCATCCAGGAAGGACCAGGCGAGGATCCGGCTCACCTTGTTGCCCTGTGCCATGTCGATCACCCGTACCTGACGCGCCCCCACCCGGCTCAACGCCTTTTTCGCCCCCGGCAGGTTCTCTTTTTTCGACACCAGCGAGCTGAACCAGAGGCACTGAGTGGCAAACTCCTTGCTCTGGGCAACCATGTTGGCCAGAAACGCCGCCTCGCCCCCTTCGCACCAGAGCTCTGCCTTCTGGCCGCCAAAATTAAGCACAGGAGCGCCTGTCACCTCCTTGCCCAGATTGCGCAGCTTGCGCTCCGTACCCTTGCTCGCCTCCTCCAGCGACGCATGGAACGGCGGATTGCACAACGTCAGGGCGAAGCGATCCTTCGGCCCTATGATGCCGCGAAACACATGGTTGGGGTTACCCTGCAGGCGGCACTCAATCTGGTTGCCGAGCCCGTTGCTCTTGGCCAGCAGGGTGGCCGCCTTGACCGAGACCGGATCGATATCCGATCCCACAAAACGCCAGCCATATTCGCGGCAGCCGAGCAGCGGATAGATGCAGTTTGCCCCCACCCCGATATCCAGCACTCTCACCCCCTTGCCGGTAGGGAGCTGGCCTGCGCTCTCGGCCAGCAGGTCGGCCGCCCAGTGCAGGTAGTCCACCCGTCCCGGGATGGGTGGGCAGAGGTAACCGGCAGGCAAGTCCCAGTGGGCAATCCCGTAGTGATGGGCCAGCAAGGCGCGATTGAGGGTCTTCACTGCATCGGGATTGGCAAAATCGATGGTGCGGGTGCCGTAGTCATTGATAAAGACGTGGGCAACCAACTCGGGAGTTCGCAGGCAGAGCGCCTCAAAGTCGTAACCCGCCTGATGGCGATTACGGGAGTGAAGTCCGGATTTACGGTCGCCCGACTTGGGGCCACCGGCTGATGGGATGCGGGGTTTCATGCTGAGCCTGCCGAAGAAAACGGGCCCACACTATAGTGATTTGACTCGGGAAAGTCTAAACGAGGGCAATAAAAAACCGGGCTATCGAGCCCGGTTCAAGTGAGGTTGGAAAAACAGTCCGTACTGCGAGCCGTTTGTCCAGCCTGACTCAGATATCGATCCGGCGAGCTTGCCAGAACTTGTTGCGCCAATATTGGCTATCCAGCTTGGAGCGCGTCACACCGGCTCGGGTCGAGGCGTGGATGAATTCGCCATTGCCGACATAGATACCAACGTGGTTGAGACGACGATTGATTTTGAAGAAGACCAGATCACCCTCGACCAGATCCTGCTTGGAAACGCGCGTCCCTTCGTGGACTTGGGAGCGGGTATCGCGGGGTAATTCGATACCGACGGCATTGCGGAACACTTCACGGGCAAAGGCGGAACAGTCGATACCGCGCTGGCTACTGCCACCCATCCGGTACGGAACGCCACGCCACTCTTTATATACAGTCAGGATTTCATTCACATCGGGTGTCTGGGAAGCTTCCGGTTCGATGACAGGTTCAACCATGGAAACTTCGATCTTGCTCGCGACCTCGGGTTGGGGTGCCGAGGCACAACCCACCATTCCGAGCGCGACCAGCAGTAGCATCAGGTGGCGCAATCCTTTATCCCCGCTAAATAGTAAATCTTGTTAAAATACGGCCCCAAAGGGCAATTTATAAGGCAACAGCACCCGACTATATCCAAGAATTCTATCGAGGCAAGTGAAAATCCCTATCAAGCTCACATTTTTGCAAGGAAATGCACGATTTTTCATAATTAATGTGATCATGCCCAAACAATATACAATCGCAAAAAGAGCCTTGGGCCTCCTAGATAACTGGCTTTTATCCCTGCTTCAGCATCTTTTTAAAGTGAAAAATCATGATCGAAACCGATCTTTTTTTGTTAAAATCGGCCAGGGTATGCCAGGAACTGCTTGCTCAATTGCCTGAATGGCTGTCAACCGATGAGCAGCATATCTGGCAAGCCATGACCCATCCTGAACGACGTCAGGAATATCTGGTGAGCCGCGCCCTGCTGCGCCAGCTATTGGCCGAGCGGCTGCAACAACCTGCCGCCAGTCTGCAATTTTGCAACGGCCCCCACGGCAAGCCCCGACTGCACAATGACGGCTGGCAGTTCAATCTGAGCCACAGTGGCAGCTGGCTGGTGTTGGCGCTCTGCCCGCAGGGGCCGCTTGGAGTGGATATCGAACTGGGCAAACGGCGGCATCATCCCCTCCCCCTGGCCCGCCGGTTTTATGCACAGAGTGAATATGAGTGGCTCTGCGCACAGCCTGCTCAAGAGCAGGAGAGCGCCTTCTACCGGCTCTGGTCACGCAAGGAAGCGGTACTGAAAGCTCATGGTGGCGGTATAGCTGCGGGACTGGAGAAGGTGCGGTTTCTCCCGGAGGAAGGATGGCGACTCGACAACCTGCTCGATGACACCCCTTATCAGGTACAAGATTGGCCCTTTGCTAGCGGCTGGCTCAGTCTCGCGGCGACGGCAGCCCCTGTGACCTTTTACCGGCTGGATGAGCGCTTGAATTGCCACTCGCTTAACCCCATGTTACTTAACACCCTTTCTGAAGAGTCCAACTCATGATCGTCGACATTACTCCCCAGAATTTTCACGCTGAACTTATCGATGCGTCCATGAAGAAGCCGGTCGTCATCTATTTCCATGCTCCGCAGATGCCGGAGTGTCAGGGGATGACACCGCTGATCGAATCACTGGTTGGGCCCACCAATGAGCAGGTCACCCTGGCCAAGGTGGATATGAACGATCCCCAACTGCAGCCGCTGGCCAGTCAGCTCGGCCTGCGCGCCCTACCGGCGCTGGTGCTGTTCCATCAGGGTCGCCCTGACGAACAGGGGATCATCGAAGGGCCGCAGGATGAAGCCACCCTGCGCCAGTATTTCGCCGCCTTCGCCCCCAAAGAAGAGGAAGAGTTGCTGGCCAAGGGGCAACAGGCACTGGCTGACGAGCAGCCCAGCATCGCCTATGCCCATCTGACCAAGGCACACCAGCTGGCTCCTGAACGTCACGACATCAGCCTGTGGCTCATTCAAGCTGCGCTCGACCTCAATCTGCTGGAGGAAGCGCAGGAGCGCCTCGGCACCATCCCGATGGCGGCGCAGGATGGCCACTTCCATACCCTGAGCTCACGGCTGGCGCTGGCCCTGCAAGCGGCAGACAGCCCGGAGCTGCGCGCGCTGGAAGCCCGCCATGCAGAACAGCCTGATGATTTTGCCCTGACTCAGGAGCTGGCGGTGCAATACAACCAGGCTGGTCGTCAGGAAGAGGCGTTAGGACTGCTGCTGGAGATCCTCAAGCGGGATTTGGCATTCGGCGATGCCAGAAAAACCTATCTCGATATTCTGGCGACCATGGGCAGCACACCGGCGGCACAGAGCTACCGTCGTAAACTCTATAGTCTGCTCTACTGATCGGAATCGAACTGGCTGCTAATGATGGGGGAGTGCCGGGAGACCGGCATGACCTCATGGGTCAAGTACGAAGATGGTGCTGTGGGAATAGTGGAGATACGGTGAATTTCAGGCAAAAAAAAATGGCGCAAAACTGCGCCATTTTTTTCGCATGGATTACTTCTTGTAGGAAGTAGCCATGTTGTCGATGCGCTGGTTAGCACGCATAGCTTCTTGCTTGGCTTCGGCAACATCAGCAGCGATTTTGGACTGATCAGCACGAACTGCGCTAACATCTTGAGCCAGTTGGTCAACTTTGTTAGACAGATTCTGAACGGAAGTTTCCAGTTCGCTGGTGTTTGCACAACCGCCCAGCAGAGCGGACAGACCAACAACACCTACCAACAACAATTTTTTCATTTTTAAAGCTCCCTTGAACTCGCCAGACGTTTAGCAAGCGGCGTGATTATGGCACAAAAAAATCCTACTTTGCATAGTCCCCACCACAGATAAATGCATTAAAACCCTCATTTTTTTTTGAGTGAACAGTTTTTGTCCAGATTCGTCTAAAAAATGAGTGCCGTGTGGTGGGGGCACGGACAAAGGTTAACCAAATTTTTGCCTTATTACAATTTCGTATGAGGCTCAGGCTGTACGTTCTGACAACAATTGACGATATTGCACCAGATCCTCGATGGTCAGCACCGGCATCTGGTGCTTGCGACCGAACGCAACCAGGTCTGGCAGACGCGCCATCGAGCCATCTTCCTTAGTCAATTCACACAACACACCAAACGGTTTGAGGCCAGCCAGCTGCATCAGATCGACCGTCGCTTCGGTATGACCACGGCGGGTAAGCACGCCACCGGTTCGCGCCCGCAGCGGGAAAACATGACCCGGGCGATGCAGATCACCCGGTTTGGCGCCGTCTGCGATGGCTGCGCGGATGGTGGTGATGCGATCAGCCGCCGAGACACCGGTCGTGACCCCCTGCGCCGCTTCGATGGTCACGGTAAAGGCGGTCTGGTAGTGGCTGGAGTTGGCCTCCACCATCATCGGCAGTTCGAGCTGGCGAACCCGCTCGTCGGGCAGGCAGAGGCAGACGATACCGGAGCACTCGCGGATCATCAGCGCCATCTGTTCATTGGTCATGGATTCGGCGGCGAAAATGAGGTCGCCCTCGTTCTCCCGATCTTCATCGTCGGCCACCAGCACGCCGCCTCCGGCACGCAAGGCAGACAGAGCCGCTTCGACACGGGCAACGGGATCACCGAATTCACAGAGTAGAGACTGATTCATGGTAAAACTCCTAAACAAGACAAGGACCAGAATCAGGGCATGGAAAGGCAGACAGAGACGGGCATGCAGCGGCCAGCCTACAAGGGCCAACACGGCAAGGTCTGTCTTATCCTCTTTCATCCGGACTATGACCGTCGGCTCCGGCATCTCACCGGATCTGCTGACCCCGACCTGGCAATCAGCCGGGTCGGGCGCTCGCGGGCTCCCCGAGTCAATCGGGATACCGCCGGTGGGGAATTGCACCCCGCCCTGAGAATAAGCGCAGACAGCCTAAAGAAAAACGGTTGCAGATACCAGTCAAAATCCCCCGCAGGCTGAAAAGCGTTTCAACATTGCGCCCGGGATCCCGCTCTGCGGCCCGCTCGCCAGCACGAGAGGCCATGATTGGCGAATTTCTTTATGGCGCGGATCGGTTTATGGCATAGTTCCCGAAACCAAAAAAACAGGGCCCGAAAAGAGAGCCTGAACAACGCTGCCGGCGCAGACAGCAGCGCCAACACCACAAACGGAAAATGACAGAGATGGAAAAGAAAATACTGCTCACGGATTGCCCGGATGCCAAAGGGCTCATCGCCAAGATCACCAACATCTGCTACAAGCACCAGCTCAACATCATCAAGAACGATGAGTTTGTGGATCACGAGAATGGCCGCTTCTTTATGCGTACCGAGCTGGAGGGGCGCTTCAACGACGAGACCCTGCTGGCCGACCTCGATGATGCCCTGCCCACCGGTGCCCAGCGCCGTCTGGTCAAGGCGGGCAAGAAGCGTATCGTCATCCTGGTTACCAAGGAGACCCACTGCCTCGGCGATATTCTGATGAAGAACTACGCGGGCGCGCTGGATATGGATATCGTCGCGGTGATCGGCAACTACGACACCCTGGCCGAGCTCACCGGCAAGTTCGATATCCCGTTCCACACCGTCAGTCACGAGGATCTGAGCCGGACAGAGCATGAGGAGCAGGTGCGCGCCATTATCGACAGCTATGAGCCTGACTATGTGATCCTGGCCAAGTACATGCGGGTGCTGACCCCGAGCTTCGTCGAGGCCTACCCGCGCAAGATCCTCAACATCCACCACTCCTTCCTGCCCGCCTTCATCGGTGCCCGCCCCTACCGGCAGGCGTTTGATCGCGGCGTCAAGCTGATCGGCGCCACCGCCCACTTCGTGACCGACGATCTGGATGAAGGCCCCATCGTCGAACAGGACGTGATCCACGTCGGTCACGCCTTCAGTGCGGAGGACATGGCCAAGGCGGGTCGGGATGTGGAGAAATCGGTGCTGAGCCGCGCGCTGGAGCTGGTACTGAACGAGCGGGTGTTCGTCTACGGCAACAAGACGGTAGTCTTCAAGTAATTCGCCCACACGGCACGTATGCAAACGCCAGAAACAACAACGGCTCCCGCGGGAGCCGTTGTTGTTTCTACATCATGTGTCAGAGCGGCAGATCGTTTACCGTCACCGCGCCCTTTTCCAGCTTCAACTCGGAGGTCAGCGCTTGCTTGTCGGCCTTCAGATAACCCATCAGGGTCAGCTGATCGAGCATGGGGGCCAGTTGCGGCACCGCCTTGCCCAACTTGTCGCTGAGGCTGGCATGCAGCACGCCGGAGAGGGCCTGCATCCCCGCGTCGCTGTTGAACAGCAGCTCCAGCGAGGTAGAGGCCAGCTTCACGTCCCCTTTCATGGTCACCGCCTCACCGTTGAGCTTGGCGCTGAGATCGGCCAGTTCAAGGGTCGCGCCACGTTTGAGCATTTTGTCCAGCGCCTGCTGGATAGCGGCATCTTCAACTCCCTTGCCACCGGCGGCCTGCAGCCCCTGATACCCTTCCAGATCCAGACCGTTGAGGTTGAGCGCCAACTTGCTGTCGGTCACCGCCAGGGTGTCGGTCTCGTTCTCCAGATCCAGCTTGGCAATTTTCATCTGATAGCTGCTGGAGAGGGTCTGGGCATCATCACCAGTAAGCTGAGTCTCGGTAGTCATCCCCTGCAGGGCAACCTTGACGCTGTCAGGCAGTTGCACCGTGAGGGCCGAAAGGGTCATCTCGCTCTGGGGCGAGAGGATGACACCACTAATCTCGGCAATGTCGGCACTCCCTTTCAGATCGGCCAGCACCAAGTCCATCTTGCTCTGCTCTTCGTGAACCGTCATCCCCTGCCAGGTCATGGTGAGGTGGCCATTCCCCTCCAGATTGCCGTGGAACTCGCCGCTCAGGGGCAGGAAGCTGAACTCGTCCAGCCCCTGTTTGATCTTGAATTCATTGGCCCAGAAACGGCTGCTGTTACCCTGGGTCCAGAGACTGGTGACCGACTCCAGACCGAGTTCCCACTGCTCCATACCCAGTGCGGTAAAGACCGGCGCTAGCGTGCCATTATGGGTATCGAGCAGGAAGTGGCTCTTGATGTAGAGCGGCAGGATCTGGCTCTTGACCACCAGTTGCAGCTCGATGGGCTGACTGCCCTCCAGCTCGCTGTCGATGGCAGCCAGCTCCTCCGGCGTCACCACGACCTTCAGGATCCCGTCACGGGTGAAGAGGTTGCTGCTGCCCGGCTGCCACTGCATGTCGATGCCAGTCTCTTGCTCTACCTTGGCGATCTGCTCCGCCATGATGTTGTCGAAGCTGTTGCCCGTGTACCAGCACGCAGCCAGACCACCACCTACCAGTGCCGCACCCACGGCGAGGGCCACTATCTTTTTCATATATCCATGTGTCTCCAGGGAGTTGTCACTGCACTCTACGGGGCGGACTCGGGGCTAGGCAAGTCCAATCAGATGGCGAGTCCACTTTCTTGCGGCTCGCCACAACATCACAGCAAGGGGCTGAAGAGATAGAAGATGTTCTCCATCGCCTTCTTGTACCAGGGGCGGGCCTGCCATTGGGCCAGGGTCATCGGGGTGGCTTCCGCCATATAGCCCTGTACCAGCCGGGTCATCTGGGCCACGAACGAGGGGTTATCCACCAGCAGGGTCACCTCGAAATTGAGCCAGAGGCTGCGCCGATCCAGATTGACCGTCCCCACCAGCGCGAAGTCATCATCCACCAGCACGCTCTTGGTATGGAGCAGACCGGCATCGTAGCGGTAGATCTCCACCCCGGCCGCCAGCAGCTCCTCCATAAAGGCGTTGCAGGCGTAATTGGCCATGATGGAGTCATTGCGTGCCGGCAACACCAGCTGCACCTGCACCCCGCGCGCCGCTGCCGAGCTGAGTGCAGCCGCCAACGGATCGTCGGGTACAAAGTAAGGGGTCGTCAGCACCAGATGGCTGCGCGCCTGATAGATGGCCAGCAGCAGGCTCTGCTGGATGCAGTCGCCGCCGACGAAGGGGCCGGACGGGATCAGCTGGGCACGGTAGTTGGTCTGGGGCCAGGCCTCCGGCTCATGCTGCAGACTGTCGAGCAGCCGCTCGCCGGTCTCCATCTCCCAATCCCAGACGAAGATCGACCACATCAGCGGCACCATGGGGCCCTGCACCCGGATCATGATGTCGACCCACTGGCCGACCCCGGCATCCTGCTTGAAGAAGCGGGGATCCACCATGTTCATGGAGCCGGTGTAACCCACCCTGTCATCGATCACCACCAGCTTGCGGTGCATCCGCAGATCCTGACGCTGGAACAGAATGCGCCAAGCGCCGACCGGCAGCACCTCCACCAGCTTGACCCCCGCCTTGCGCAGCTTTTTGGGCCAGTGGGAGCGGAAGAACTGTTTGCTGCCCACCGAATCGAGCAGCAAGCGACAATCCACGCCGCGTTGCGCCACTTCAATCAGCGCCTCGCACACCTCGTCGGCATCGCCGCCCGGATGCCAGATATAGAACTCCAGATAGCAGGAGAGCGTCGAGCGACGGATATCCTGGGCAATCTCGCGCAAGATCCAGTCCGGCTTGTTGAGCAAGGTCATGCGGTTGCCGGAGAGCATCGGCATGGCGAGCCGTCCCTGGATCAGATCGTGCAGCGGCTGTGCCTTGGCGCCCACTTCGCAGCAGTGCTGCGGGAACAGACGGGCCAGTTGACGGATCCAGATGGCATAAGGGCGATACATGGCCTGGGCGCGCTCGGCACGGCGGCGCCCCAGCTTTATTTCACCAAACAGCACATAGAAGCCCACCCCGGCAAACGGAATGGCATAGATCAGCGCCAGCCAGGCCAGCGACACCCCGATGGGACGGCGTTTCATCACCACCCGAAACGACACACCGGTGACAATCACGGTATGAAAAAGCAGTAGCAGCCAACCCAGAAAACGGGAAAACAGCAGTTGAAGATCGTGTTCCAGACCGTTAAACAACGGGGACTCCTTCTAATCGACAAACAGCGCGGTGGGCAGACCCCAACC
This sequence comes from Aeromonas sp. DNP9, assembly GCF_001728955.1. Lineage (NCBI taxonomy): Bacteria > Pseudomonadati > Pseudomonadota > Gammaproteobacteria > Aeromonadales > Aeromonadaceae > Aeromonas > Aeromonas sp. DNP9. Next base: position 23,452 of record NZ_LYSQ01000015.1, read on the forward strand.
GGCCGGGATGGTATGCTGTAAGGCAAATCCATTCTATCAGGTCGCACGCATGATCCTGCAATCTATGCTGCTCAGCCTGGCCATGCTAGGCCAAGGCTCATATGACATCAATGAGCAACAGATAAACCAGTACCTGCAATCTCAGGTGCAAGTCGACAAACAGCTGGAGCTGCCGGGCATCATCAAGGCCCATGTGACGCTTGAGCAGAGCGACGTCCAAATCGGTCGCCAACGCCCCGATACCGCCCGGGTCTATGGCAAGGGCAAGCTCAACATCGCCCTGCCAGACAATACCGAATATGACGCCCGCCTGCAGATGACCTATGAGGCGAGACCCCGCTATGACAAGAGCCAGAGCGCCTTGTTTCTCGATAACATGAAGTTGGTGGAGTACAAGCTGGAGCCGGAGGCGGCCGAGAGAAAGTTCGGGCTGATGCTCAACATGTTGCTGCAGAGCATGGAGAAGCGGCTCGAGACCAAGCCGGTCTACAAACTCAATGACAAGGATCCGGATCAAGCATGGCTGAAGGAGAATCTGCTGGGGCTGGAGCTGTCACCGGGCAAGATCCACCTGCTGACCAAACCCCGCTAAACCGCTCAATTCAGGAGGGGCTGGGTGGTATCCCGTACCAGCAGCTCCACCTGATAACCCTGCTGCTGCTGCCGCTCGTAGAGGGAGAAAAGCGACCCGCTCAATTGATTGAGGGGCATATCGGCAAACCCGGCCTTGAGATAGAAAGGCTTCTCGAAGGGCAGCGCCTGACAGACCACAGGTTTGTCCAACAGACCGTGACAGGCGTGCTGCAACAGCCGAGATCCCAATCCCAGCGACTGGTAGTGGGGCAACAGGCGAAAGCCGCACAGATGGTAAAACTCCTCCTCGTCCCGCAGCCGTACCGCCCCCACCAGCCAGTGAGCATCACGTACGACAAAGATCCGCTCGGCCAGATCCGGCACATAGTGGGAAAACGTCGTCTCGTAATAGTCCCTGATAAGGGAGAGGTCGGCGTCGCAGTACTCTTCGAAAGTGAGTTCCATCGCCAGCTTGCTTGTCACAGACAAATCCTTTGATAATCAGTTATTAGTGCCAGATACGGTGCGCTAATCCGACCACATGACGCCAGCACGATAGCATGCCTTTCGTCAACAAAAAAGCGGACGTCATGGGCAGCTTGCTTACCCGGTGGAAGAGGCCATGACCCACCGCCTGACGGCCAAAACCGTGCTTTATGATGACAATCCTTTATTGCGGCGGATACTTTGATCCCGGTCACCGAATCGGATCATTTGCCCCCTGTTGGCCGCTTGTTCTGCCCTCGTCATGATGCTTTACTCAACATGGTCATCACAAGAAGGAGTATCAGGGTTGAAAGCATGGATGCTGGCAGGCCATATGTTGTTGATCCCCCTGAGCGGATGGAGCCAGACTCCCCCTCCCGCGGAGGTGATCTTCCTGACCGCCGCTCCCTTCCCCTTGCGTCCGGTCAAAGATGCCACTCCCGCCTCACAACCCGACACCGCTCAAACAGCGGCAGTCGCCACCAACGGCAAGAAGCAGATCCAGGTCTATAAATCGGTGCAACAGAACGGGGTGGTTCGCTACTCCGATATGGCACCCGAACAGGGCCATTACGAGCTACTGCTGTTCAATGACTGCTTCGCCTGCGATCCCAAATCCAGCGTCAACTGGCAGACCACAGGGCTGTTTCTCTATGACTATGCCAGCACCATCAAGGCGGCCGCCAAAACCTATCAGGTTGAGCCGGCGCTGATCCGGGCGCTGATCCATGCGGAATCCGCTTTCAATCCGCTGGCGGTCTCCCGCAAGGGGGCGATGGGGCTGACCCAGCTGATGCCCGCCACGGCGCGGGAGTTGGGGGTCGGCAATGCCTTGCTGGCGGAGCAGAATATCTTCGGCGGGGTGAAATACCTGGCGGGACTGCTCAAGCAGTATGACGGCAACGTGGCGCTGGCGACCGCGGCCTACAACGCCGGCGCGGGCGCCGTACAAAAACATGGCGGTATCCCGCCCTATGCGGAAACCCGTGCCTATGTGGAGCGCGTCCAGCTCCTCCACCTGCGCTACAAAGAGATGCTGCAGGCCAAAGGGCTCTGAGGTTAGCCTCGGTTAATGCTCTTTTCTCGCCCCTCCAGAAACAAAAAACACGCCCGCAGGCGTGTCGATACCACACTTTGTTTCGCAAATGATTACTTCTGCTCAGTCGCCACCAGGCGATAAGCCAGCGCACCCAGAATGGCACCGACAATCGGGGCAACCCAGAACAGCCACAGCTGGCTGATAGCCCAGTCACCGACAAACAGCGCAACACCGGTACTGCGGGCCGGGTTGACAGAGGTATTGGTCACCGGAATGCTGACGAGGTGGATCAGGGTTAGGCACAGACCGATGGCGATCGGCGCGAAACCGGCAGGCGCACGGCTATCGGTGGCCCCCATGATGACGAACAGGAAGAAACCGGTCATCACCACTTCACACACCAGTGCGGCAGTAAGGCTATAACCACCCGGAGAGTGCTCACCGTAGCCGTTGGAAGCAAAACCGGCAGAGAGATCAAACCCGGCCTGACCGCTGGCAATCACGTAAAGCACGGCAGCGGCGGCAATGCCACCCAGCACTTGCGCCACCATATAAGGCAGTACACCGGAGGCCGGAAAACGACCACCCGCCCACAGACCGACGGTCACGGCCGGATTGAGGTGGCAACCGGAGATATGGCCGATGGCAAACGCCATGGTCAGCACGGTCAGACCGAAAGCCAGCGAGACCCCCAGCAGACCAATCCCGACGTGAGGGAAGGCTGCAGCCAGCACGGCACTGCCGCAACCGCCCAATACCAGCCAGAAAGTGCCCATAAACTCAGCAGCAACAGGTTTCACATTATTTCTCCCATTTGAGATAACACCGAACAAGACCCGAGAAGGGCCCATGCTTGAACAAGCGCAGCATTATGGGAGTGTGAATCCAGATTGCGAACCCGGCAGGCAGAGCTCACTGAATGTGATGTTTGTCACAATTAGTTGATTAGATAAGGGATTTATCATTAAGACGACTGGCTGCACATCTCATACCCAAGGGCGTCATGCGACAACTTGTGACACCATTTAGCTCGACTGCTCATCCCTTGAACGATAAAAACGGAGGCGTGGTCAGTCTCCTGCCGGGGCAAAACGGCTGACAACCTGCCCCTGATGCTCAATCCACTCCATAAACATAGCGACGGGACGGGCATAGACCTGACCATCCTGCTCGGATTGATAAATGACCAGCTGCTCCTGGGTTTCGGTATGCAAAGCCAGGGCAAGCACTTGATAGTAACCCCCCTTGAAGTGACGATAGCGGCCTGGAACGGGTGCTTGCATGGGAAAACCTCGTAGAAGTGAACGCCGATGAGCGAACCACATAAAGATGACACCATGGGTGCCATTCAACTCATCGAAAGGGGGGCGAAGACGATTTTTTACACAAGCCAATCGTGCCACAGGATCCGGATATTGCAACACAGTCAGGCAGCTTTGTTAATTCGTTCCCCATGTTTCACTAGTTAACCTCGGTTAGCACCAAAGATCGTGCTGAATTTAACGTTCTGGCAACCCTGTTTTAGGGCTAAAAATCAGGGAATTCTTCTAAAAAGAGGATTGTTCTAGCATTCAATTCTGTGAAGAATAGGGGAAAAGAAATTTGATACTAAAAATCGCCTTTTTCGCCAACGCGTCCCTGTGGGGAAGGAATCACTGTCACCATGTTCACAATCGACAAGTCGCACAAGCTCGACGATGTCTGCTATGACATCCGCGGCCCGGTGCATAAAGAGGCTCGCCGTCTCGAAGACGAAGGCCACCGCATTCTCAAGCTCAACATCGGCAACCCGGCCCCGTTCGGCTTTGATGCGCCGGAAGAGATCATCAAGGATGTGATCCTCAACATGCCACTGAGCCAGGGCTACTGCGACTCCAAGGGGCTGTTCTCTGCTCGCAAAGCGGTGATGCAGTACTACCAGCAAAAAGGGATGCGCAAGGTCGATATCGACGACATCTACATCGGCAACGGTGCCAGCGAGCTGATCGTGATGGCAATGCAGGCGCTGCTCAACAATGGCGACGAGATGCTGGTCCCCTCCCCCGACTACCCGCTCTGGACTGCCGCCGTCACCCTCTCCGGTGGCCATGCGGTGCACTACCGCTGCGACGAAGGGGCTGACTGGTATCCGGATCTCGATGACATCCGTGCCCGCATCACCCCGCGCACTCGCGGCCTGGTGCTGATCAACCCCAACAACCCGACCGGCGCCGTCTACGGCAGCGAGTTCCTGCTGGAGGTGATCGAGATCGCCCGCCAGCACAACCTCATCATTTTCGCCGACGAGATCTACGACAAGATCCTCTACGACGACATCTCCCACACCAGCGTCTGCACCTTGTGTGACGATGTGATGGTGGTGACCTTCAATGGCCTCTCCAAGGCCTACCGCGCCTGCGGCTTCCGTCAGGGCTGGATGGTCATCACCGGTCCAAAAGGCCGTGCCCGCGGTTACATTGAAGGGCTGGAGATGCTGGCCTCCATGCGGCTGTGCGCCAACGTACCTATGCAGCACGCCATCCAGACTGCGCTCGGTGGCTACCAGAGCATCAACGAGCTGATCCTGCCGGGCGGCCGCCTGCGCAAGCAGCGGGACAAGGCGTGGGAGCTCTTGAACGAGATCCCCGGGGTCTCCTGCGTCAAACCCAAGGGGGCGCTCTACATGTTCCCGCGCCTCGACCCCAAGGTGTATGACATCCGCGACGACCAGAAGATGGTGTTCGACCTGCTGCAGCAGGAGAAGTTGCTGCTGGTACAGGGCACAGGCTTTAACTGGCCGGCACCGGATCACTTCCGACTGGTGTTCCTGCCTCGCGAAGAGGAGCTGGAGGATGCCATCGGCCGCCTCGCCCGCTTCCTCAAGAGCTACAAGCAGTAAACAAAGCCAATGAAAAAGGCTCCTTACGGAGCCTTTTTGTTATCTGTCGTTTTTCGTCCGTACCATCAGCCATGCAGCAGGGCACCGGCCACCAGCACCGCCATGGTGATGAGGGCTACACCGATGATAAAGGGCAGCACCCAGCGCACGAAGCGATCGTAGGGGATCTTGGCGAGCGCCAGACCGGCCACCAGATGAGCGGCGGTAGGGGCGAACAGGTTGATCCAGCCGGAAGCGGACTGATAGGCAGTGATCACCAGATCCCGTGAGATGCCGGAGAAGTCCGCCAGCGGCCCCATCAGTGGCATGGATACGGTCGCCAGCCCCGAGGTGGAGGGAATAAAGAAGCTCAGAATGATGTGCACCAGATAGGCCATCAGGATGAATACCGACGAGGAGAGTCCGGTCACCAGCCCCTCAGCCCAGTGCAAAATGGTATCGATGATGACGCCCTGCTCCATCACCACATAGATGCCGCGCGCCACCGCCACCACCAGCGCCACCCCGATCAGATCCCGCGCGCCATTGAGGAAGGTCGCCACATAGTTGGATTCCGGCATCCGGTTGATCAGCGCAATCAGGATGGAGGCACTAAAGAACAGGGTAGAGAGCTCGTCAAACCACCAGCCAAAGGTGGGCAGCACATCGATCCCCAAATCCGACCAGGGCACCACCGCATAGATCATCAGCAGGAAGGTGCCGAAGAAGACCAACATGGTGAGCTTCTGCTTGCCGGTGAAGGCGAGATTGCCGCTCTTCATCTGGGAGAACTCGTCGTCATAAGTGATGTCGGCCAGCACGGAACGGGACTTATCCTGCTGCACCTGCTTGGCGTAACGCATCACGAACCAGGAGGCGAAGATCACCAGCAGCAGCCACTGGATGACCCGCAGGCCAATCCCCTCACCGATGGGAATGCCGGCAAAACCGGAGGCAATGCCGGTGGCAAACGGGTTGACGGTGGAGGCGAGAACCCCGACCCCGGAACCAAGCAGGATGATCCCCGCGGCCACCATGCGATCGAAGCCCGCCGCCATCATGACCGGCACGATGAGTGCCCAGAAGGCCACCGTCTCCTCTGCCATGCCGAAGGTGGAGCCACCGAGGGCAAAGAGCGCGATCAGCACCGGGATCAGCAGCCGCTCACGGCCAGCGAAGGCACGCACTATGGCCCCCACCCCGGCATCGAGCGCACCGCTTTGCATGGTCACCGCCAGAAAGCCGCCGATGATGAGCACGAACAGTGCCACGTCGGCCGCCTTGTGAAAGCCCTGGATCGGCGCCTTGAGCACCTCGAACACCCCTTGCGGGTGGGCGGGTAGCTCGGTGTAACTGCCGGGCACTGGCAACAGCCGCTCGTCGCCGCTGTAATCAGCCACGGCCGCTGCCGCCACCGGCTGCTGGGTCTTGGCGGTGACATAGTCATATTTGCCCGCTGGCAGCACCCAGGTGAGGGCGGCCATCAGGGCGATGATGATAAAAAGCAGGGTATAGACAGTGGGGAGTTGGCGCTTCTTGGGCGCCTCGTTTGGAGTGGTCATAGCTTCCATTCCTCGGCAATGCCGTCTGTGATCCGATCAGCGCAAGACTAGCGGGTTTGATATGGGAAAAAGGTGATCGCTGATAATAAAATTCCGCAAGTTAGCGGAATTTTTGCCAAAAAAACAGGGCCCCGCAGGGCCCTGTTTTCACTTGAGTCAGACTCAGAGCTCGACCACGTCGAATTTCACGTCCGGATTCACATCCGCATCGTAATCGACCTCGTCCAGACCGAAACCGAACAGGCGCAGGAACTCCTGCTTATAGCCGGTGTAATCAGTCAGCTCGGAGAGGTTCTCGCTGGTGATGGACGGCCACAGGTCGCGGCAGGTCTGCTGCACGTCTTCGCGCAGTTCCCAGTCATCCATGCGGATGCGCGCCTGCTCGTCCAGCGCCATGTCGGACGCGTAGAGACGGGTACGCATCATGCGATCCACCTGCTCCATGCAACCCTCGTGAATCCCCTTCTCCTTCATGATCTTGAAGGCCATGGAGATATAGAGCGGCATCACCGGAATGGCGGAGGAGGCCTGGGTCACCACGGATTTCAGCACAGCCACGTGAGCGGTGCCGCCCTTGGCAGCCAGATCGCCACGGATGGCGGCAGCGGCGCGATCCAGATCTTCCTTGGCGCGGCCCAGAGTGCCATGCCAGTAGATTGGCCAGGTCAGATCGGTACCGATGTAGGAGTAGGCCACGGACTTGGCGCCGTCAGCCAGCACGCCGGCATCACGCAGGGCAGCCATCCACAGCTCCCAATCCTGACCGCCCATCACTGTGATGGTGTTCTGGATCTCTTCCTCGTTAGCCGGCTCGACGGTGGCGGTGATGATCTGGTCCTTGTTGGTATCGATGGCGGTGGTGGTGTAGACCTCACCGATCGGTTTGAGGGCAGAGCGCACCACTTCGCCGGTTTCCGGCATCTTGCGCACCGGAGAGGCCAGGGAGTAGACCACCAGATCAATCTGACCCAAATCCTGCTTGATGAGCTCGATCACCTTGGCGCGGCACTCGTTGGAGAAGGCATCGCCGTTGACGCTCTTGGCGTAGAGGCCCGCCTCTTTGGCTGCCTTGTCGAAGGCGGCAGAGTTGTACCAGCCGGCGGTACCGGTCTTGGACTCGGTGCCCGCTTTTTCAAAGAAGACGCCGAGGGTGGCGGCGCCGCTACCGAAGGCAGCCGCAATCCGGGAGGCCAGGCCATAACCGGTGGAAGCGCCGATCACCAGCACCTTCTTGGGGCCATTCTCGATGGTGCCCTTGGCCTTGGTATAAGCGATCTGGCGACGAACATTGGCTTCACAACCGACCGGATGAGTGGTGGTGCAGATAAAGCCGCGAACCTTGGGTTTGATGATCATATGGGGTCTCGGATCCGTTTAATGGATGAAATCGGGGCATAAGATACCTCATCTTGCCGCGATAAGGTGCTCTGATGTGTTGAACTGCGGCAAAAATGGGCATCCGAAGTGTAGCCCGCCGCCGAAAATGAAAAAGAGTTACGGGGAAAATGAAAAGCTACCAGCCCAGTAGTTTATCAAACTTGGTGGCACCGGAATCACTGAGTTTGATAACCCCGTTAAACCGGCATTAAACCTCTATCTCATAGGTCGGTAAATCCTGCGCCTCTCCTGCCAGTTCCCCTCCCCTGTAAAATGCCTTCTTGCCGATGGCTACCCCGGTGCCCCGTACTGTGACCGTTCCACCCGCCAACGCGCTGAGAGTCGTGGTCGTGGTACCTACTGCGGTCACGGTACCAACCAGCAAGGGATCAGCGCCGGGCACCAGCTCCAGGAATCGCTTAAACAGGTTCATACAAATCGCTCCACAGTGAGCTGCTGGCGTACCGTCATGGCCCTGTTCTGCAGCGCAGCAGAGACTCTGACGCCCCGGTTGTAACCCTTCCAACCATCCACGGCGAGCAATGCGCCCGGCAGGATCAGCCCGGTATCAGCAGACAACGGCAGTTCAATGGTCTGGGTACGCTTGGGCATGGTCTTGGCCAGCCCCACCACACCCTGGGCACGGGCGGCCGTCACATCACATACCAGCGGGTGGGTGATGGTCGGCGCTTTCTGTTCGCCAGCCGTTCCCTGGCGCACCACCCGCACACTGATGCCCTGGTGGCCTCCAGTCACCCAGATCCCGTTGGCCGCATGACCCGGCTGGAAGTCACTGCCCAGGGTAGTAATGATGGCTCGGGGGATCGCCACATCGGCCTCTGCACTGTCGAGCTGCCACGGCACAGTGGGATAACGTGGTTTGATAACCAGATGACGGTTGCGCTGGTGTGGCAGCACAAAACCACCGGCCGCCTCGGCCAGGTACCTGACCACCTCGATCGGGGTTTGGTTATCCAGGCTAAAGAACCCGGCAGGCACCAACCAGTCAGCCGCTTGCCAATCCAGCGTCCACCCCACCGGCAATACGGCGGCCGCCAGCTGGGCCATGGTCGCGGCAGCATGCTCACTCACCGCCTGCGCCAATACATGGGTCGGTGACAGATATGCGGTACGCGAGCGGCCGGTCAGCGTTGCCGACTCGCGACCAAAGCTCTGACTTGATTGCCAGCCATCGCACACGCAGTCCCATTGCTGACTATTGATATGGATGCTGACCTCTTCCTCATCGGTCAGCGCAGCCGCCGCAATACGGGGAATTTGAGCGCTGAACTGCCACGCCCAGGAGTCAGTATCGAGCTCGATACTCACCGCAGTGGCCGGGATATCGAGCCCATCGCGTACCCGCACGATCTTTGCTGTATTGCTCACCAGATAAACCCTCCGGGTTGGAATGACGATTGCCGCATCACTGCCCTGCCAGACGAACTCCAGCTCTGCCGTGTCGCGCTTGCGCCCGAACGCCAACCGCAGCACCCGCTTATCGGGGCGGATGGGTGGCTTGGGTGGTTCTGGTGGCGGCGTCTTGCCCCAGGTGGGCAACATGGCCTCATCCCAACCATCACGCCAGCCCTCTATCAGCGGCTTGCCGTGGTGCCAGGCTTGAGCGGCCACCCCTTTACCGATGGGGATGCCCTCTTGCCACAGGTCAGCCTGCCAAGCCTGGTCAAAGCGCGGCGGGTTGGTGAACCCGACCAGGCGCCAGCTACTGACCGGCGCCGCCTCGACCCACAGGGTGTGATTCGCCACATGGCCAGCGGCCAGGCTGTCATAGCCCTGGCAGCTCTGCTGGCTGACCGGCAGCCCCTCGGCAAAGCGCTGTTGATTGGCCATAAACGTCTGCGGCATCTGCTCGCCCAGCTCAGCCACCTGCTGCTGATGCGCGGCGGCCTGTTGCCACAGGGAGCGGCTGGTTGCCCGCTCGGTGCCTGCCTTCTGCCATTCGCTACTGAGGGCCTGGGAATGGCGATCAGCCCGATCCCAAACATCCCCCATTGCACTAGCAGGGCCCCGGAATACGTTCTGGTCATACTCCCCGGCGATCACCGGCAGCGGGGCGCGGGATATGATGGCCATAGTGCATTCAATGACGAACGCGCCGACCAGCTCCCCATGGCTATGGGTGTGGCTGGCAAGCACCGCATCAAGTACCACAGAGCCGTCCAGCATCGCGCTGGAGCGATGCGAGGTGCCATCCAATACCGATGCCAGCACCAGCCCCGGTGACGCACTCAGGCGTGGCGGCAAGTTGGTACTATTCAGGATGCCTACCAGCCGCACCACCTCAGACTGATTCAGCTCCAGCTGGCCATTGATGCTGCGAGCCTTACGCAGCGCTAAGCTGCCATCCTTTCTGGCCATATGGCCCCCCGGTTACGGTTCAGTGATGGTGGCGGTATTGATGCGGATCAGCGCACCGGCAAAAAACTCCGCTGCGGGCAGCTCCAGATCGGCGCCGCTGCCCGGCACCCCGACATCAAGATCCGCCACAAAGGCCCCATCCCGGTCAACAATGCGCCCCCAGGTGGGTGCGCCGCTGGCGGTGGCCATCTGCTCGGCCAGGGGTTTCAGGGTCAGCACCCCGCCGCTGATCGTCTTGGCGCAAGGGTGGCTGAACGTCAGCGCCACCAGAGCAAGCTGGTCAGTCGTGGCCGCCCCCGGTGCCGGTTTGGTGCCGGTGTAGATGGTCAGCTTGGCACTGGCCCCGCTGCCCGTATCAATGGCCGTGGCCAATAGCTGGGCGCGACTGGTGCGCAGCCCTTCGGCATAGGAGATCATGGTTATTTCCTCTTGAGCGGGGCAATCATGGGGAACGGCTCGGGCGCCACACCACCACCAGGCGGATAGGGTTTTGGCGCCTGATAGTCGGCGGCCACCGCGTTGTAATCGGCAGGGCCATATGCTGGGTCATCCTGGGCAACCACCATATAACGGCGATTCAGCCACAGCAGATCGAACCGATAGACCCCATCCGATGCACGGCTGTAGGTCTCGCCAACCAGCTCGCCATCCTGGGTAAAGCAAAGTACCCGGCGCCGTACTCCCATCCCGCTGATGGTCACCGTACTTTCAATAAACCCCTGCTCCACGTTGCGCATCCCATCGCGGATCCAGAAGTAATCCCGCCCCTTGCAGATCACTCGTTGGCTCATCTGCTGGATACTCAACGGGCCAGGATAAAACGGCGGTTTCCCTTGCCACGCCACATCTTGCGGCAGGAACTGGGCGCGGGTCTCTTGGTTGGCCACGGTAACGGTCATCGGGGTGGTGAACAGCACATAGGTAAACTCGACCTGGAGCGGGACAAATTCAGTCCCAATCCTGGCCAGGCGGTCTCCCGGTTGCAGCTCTATCCATATCTTGTATTGCGTTGAGGCAATGAATTGCGTTGATCGGGCAAACACCTTGGTCTGGTAGTAGCCAAACACTTGCCCATTGATAGCGGCCAAACCGAGATAGGGTGCATCCGCTGGCCCTTGAGTGGTCACCCCGCTGACCGTCAGCACCGCCATACCATTGAGGTAGGCAAGTTTGGCAACCACAGCGCCAGCCGCATCGAACAGCACCCCAGTCTGACCAGGCAAAATCCCCCTGGCCAAGACGTAGGATGGTGCAGTGCCAGAAGCAACCAACCCAACCCCGGATTGATGTTCGATAGCAGCACCGACTGGCAATACCAAATCCGGCTGCAATGCGGTGTACTGCTCTGTCGTCAGCGCCGCAAAGTCCCCATCAAACCCGGCTGGCCCGCCTGCAATGCGCAAATAGGTTTCAGCACGGCAACCGTTGCCACCTGTATAGGTCTCGTAGGAGCGCATATTGCTAAAACGCAGGGTCGTTACCACCGCCATATTGCAGGTCAGGGTAAATGACTGGTTGCGATGCTGACCGCCATCATCGGTATAAATCAGGCTGGTTGGGGTAAAGGTCAGCTCACCATAGGTGCGCGGGTATGCATCTCGCTGGGTGGCTTTAGTCAGGCTGGCAAGGCTTGGGCCGTACCATAGCCCGCTGCGATAGGTGCCATCTGTGCGGGTGCGAAGGGCGGCGACCACATTGCCCGCCGCATCCAGAAACTCCAGATCCATATCGCACAGGTCGTTAGTCCAGCAGGCGTTGGCTGCCCCAATCTTCAACCGATATCCAATGGGCTTGAACGGGATAGACCCACCCCATACGCCGGTATCAGCGGCACCGCTCTTGTTATAGGCATAACGAAACAACCCGATATCGGCGGTATCGCCAAACCAGTCTGCCCATTCCGCCCAACCGGTCGCGGTTACATCAAGCGCGGCATCGTAGGTAATGGTCTGGGCAGCCGATAACATCAGCCACCCTTTTGACGGCAGGAAAGTCGCCATGATTTACCTCCATGGGCCGGTCAGGTCAAAGCCCATCAGGCAGGTCTGCCCAGCGGTATAGTTATTTTCCTCATACCCAACCCTGACAAACCGCAACAACTTGCCAGGCATGGCAGGCAGGTCTTTGAAGTTCTTCCTGTCCCATGCCCCTATGGTGGCGAACGGGCACACCAAACCGGGCAAATAGCCACGCAGATGGTTGCCACTCTCGATCACCATGGTGGGATCCTGGGTCACATAAAAGCCGTTGTCTGGGCCATTGGGAATGTTCAAACCGCTACCGAATCGACCGAATATCCCCTTGATAAACCAGTTGGTGGCACCAAATAGCTGGTGATAAGGCCGGGCAATTACCCTGTGGTTGGCGTTATCAAAATAGGGGTAAAAGTTACCCCAAGCTGCATAGCTAGATGAACCCTGTTGCCAGTTACGCCCCTGCTCATTGGCATTGGTGGTCGGATAGTGGTTAATCACGGCATGATAGCGGTCGCCAGGCCGAACCGAGCGGATATAGCCAAAGCTATACATAAACTGGTAGTTACCTGCCGCATAAGCAGGCATGAAGTAAAACAGCTGGCTATCGCCCATCAGATCCCAACGCCGGTTGGAAAAGCGCCCGGTACAAGGCCAGCGCCACTCCCCAATAGTGGTGTAACTGTTGATATCCACCACATCCTCAACCATCGCCACCTTGGCCAGATAGTTGAAATAGTTTGCCCCCATCCACCCCGAAAACGCCGAATTGTCGATGCGCAGGCTGACATTGCCCGACTCACTGACATTGGTGGGGCGCACGATAAAGATCTTCCCGTCACCGCTCTCATGGGTGATCGTCCAGCCCAGCGGCGCCACCTTCATGGTCATGGCCGCGCCGGAACCGGCAGCACCGGGGTTGCCGCCGTCAATCTCAAACCAGACCTGAGTGGCGGTGACCTGCATCACCCGATGCTCGCCGTTGTAGGCAGCAGGCGATACCCCCTCGACCTGGACAACTGAGTCTTGCAGATAGGCATGCCCACCGGTAAAGGTCGCCACTGCCCACCCCTTGGCGACATCGAAAGCCAGCACGTTGATGGTCAGGGTGCCAAAGCCGGTGACCAGCACCGCCTTGAGCAGCGCCGCCAGGGCGCCCTCTGCGGTATCGCCCAGACTCGGTGCGCCCTGCATCTCGCTTGCAAACCATTTGACCTTGTATTCAGCCATCACTTTTCTCTCCACGGGCAAGGCGCAACGCCTCACCGGTTAACGGTTGACGTTGCCCCTGAGCTGGGCCTCGAAACGGTCGGTATCTACCGCTGCCACCGACTGCAAGATGGTGCGGATAAACCAGATCGGGTAATTGGCGGCGTAGGTGTTGAAGCGCAGCACGTTACCCGCAGCCCACCCGGCCCCCCAGCCACGCCGGTCAAGCCTGAAATAGGGCTGGCCGTTGTTGGGGTTGATGGGGGCAAAGTCGGTATTCACATCCCCCACCGCAATTTGGCCCACATGCTCGCCGACCAAAATAAACGTGGTGGTGGTCTGGAAGATGATGGCCCAGCGCTCTTGCAGGGTGGCCCGGTTGGTCACCACGATCGGAAAATCCGTATCGTTGTATTCCGCCGTGCAGGGGTCGCCAATCAGAAAATCAGACCAGTTGTTTGTCCAGGTGCGCTGGTCGAACAGCGCCCCATAGCGGGCCCACAGGTCACCAATAATGAGGGCGCTGGAGACCAGGGTATCCGCCGCCTCATAGTTGTGACTGAGTGGCCTGGCCAGAGTGATGCGGCCAGAAATCTCCACATCGGTGGCCAGGCTCATATCCTCAATCCGATGAACCACGGTCAGCGGCTCCACATAGCCGGTCAGGTTCAGCGGGCTGGCCAAGGTCACCATCCCGCTGTTCATGTTGACGCTGTAGAGCTGCGGTGAAAGCTCCTTGCCGTTCTTATCCTCCACCCGGCAATAGGCCAACCGTTCGCGCCCGGTGTTGAGCTGCTGCCCTGCCTGTACTCCCATGGGGAAGGCGCTGCGCTTGGTGGAATGCACCACCACGATGTAACCCTTGCGAATGAAGGGCACCCGGCCATCGGATGGCAGGCGCACCGGATCCAGCTTGATCAGATCCGCATCGAGCGGCAGATAGCTATAGACCACCGCATTAAACCGGATGGTGTCAGCCACCACCGACAAGGGGCGCCAGATCTTGCCATCGACCACCATATCGGGGTCAAACCAGGGTTTACCCTCGTTGCCCGCCGCCGTCACCAGTCGGCCAAAGCGTACCGATACCACCCCAGTCTGATAGTCCACCTTGCCGGTTACATCCTGGCTGGTGATGGTGCCATCGCCATTGGCGGTCACCTCAAACCGGCGCCCGTCTGCGGTGTTGCCGCTCAGGTAAAGGCTGGATGGCGCAATGGGGGCTCCCGGCGTCCTGAATGTCACCTCGTCCACCGTCTGAGCCACCAGGCTGGTGACCAGTGAACTCAGGGCAGGCACTGGCACTGCGCCGGGGTTCCAGACCGTGACGGTCGCCTTACCGGTGGCGTAATCCAGTGTCCCGGCCTGCTCACCGGCTCCGGTGGCGGGGTCGATGTTGCGATAAAGGATCCCTTGCCTGTCCACATAGACTGACCCGCCCAGGGCAAAACGCACTGAGTTGGCCAGGATCGCCTCGCCGTTGCGCGGGGTGATATCCAGCACCAGCGGGGTGGCCTTAACAGTGTCCTGGCCTGCTTGGCTTGCATTGTTGCTGCGGTACTCCACCTCGACCCAACCACTGTCGTCCACCGGGAACAGGTAGGCGGCCTGCACATAGTAGATTTCAACCAACGTCCAGCGCTGGCGGGCAATGGTGTTGCCCTGGCCATCGCCATAGGTGCCGATGGTGCGCCACTCATAGCGGGTTTTCGGAATGCCGCCCTGGCCATCCGGCTTGATGGTGATCTGGCCGGTGGTGTAGTTGACGCTGCCCCGCTCTACCCCTGCCGCATCCAGCAGCTTGCCCGCGCCGTTGTCGCGCACACTGATGATCGGGTCACGGGTAGCGATCACCAGTTCGGTGTCGTCCTTCACCTCCTCATAAAGGGCATTCCAGCGTACTGATACCATCCTGGGTGTCAGGTTCTGCTTGGTCAGCTGCAGGGTGATCGTCCCGTCCGGGTTGCGGGCCGGGTAGTCAAATCGTTGGGTGTCCGGGGCGCCGTACTGGTAAACAACCTGGTACTCCTGACCGCCATCGGGCAGGGTTGCCACCCGCAGGGCCAGATCGCCGGTCACATAATTGATGGTGCCGGTGGCATCGCCGGTCAGCTGACCCGCCCCGTTATCGATGGCGGTTTTGGTCGCGCCACCGGCTTGCCAGGTCAGGGTCAGGCTGTTGGGGGTGATCCCCTCATGGGCCAGCTTATGGGTCAGTTGCACCGGATCCAGCACCATGCTGGCGCGGTTGAGGTAAGAGACCTTGGTACCCCAGCTGAACATGATCGCGCTGTTCACATCCGGCAGGGCCCCCAGGGTCAGCACCACAGAGCCGGTGGTGAAGTTGAGCAGGCCAGAGCCATAGGATTTGTCCTGGCCAAACAGCTCCCCGCGCCCGTTGTCTTTCAAGTCGTACCATTTGCCCTGGGCCAGATAGCTGACGGTCAACGAACCGGGGCAAGGGGTGGGCAGCAGGGTCGCGGTGTAGGCATAGCCCCGGTTGTTGGCGGCGATCTGGATCTGGGCCGTGTCAGCGATGCGCGATGGCATCACTGCCGGGCGAAAGCTCACGGTTTTGCTGGTTGCGCCGTAGTTCGGGCACTGGCTGTTAAAGGTCAGCAGGCCGCGCCCGTAGTCGATAGCCCCCACCACGGTACCGACCAAGAACAGCTCGCCGCCCTTGTCGGTGATCACTGCCGCGCCGATGGTGACCGATACACTGCCAGGCATGGCACCAATCCCCAGGAACAGCCCCTGACTGGGGCTGACCGGTGAGGTGGTGGTGAAGGTGTGGGGGCTGCCCACCCCGGACTCCAGCAGAGCGCCCAGCTCACCGGCAGCGGTCAGATCCACCACCGGGGTTTCACTGCGGGCACTGGGTACCAGCTGGGTGAAGATGGTCTTGGCCTGCACCCGCATTGCCCCCAGCGCCGCATCCGCGACCAGCTTGGTGGTCGAAAAGTAGTTGGCGGCATCGGCCACCACGGTTTCCCGCAGGGTGGTCTTGGTGGTTGCCTGGTCATAGGGGCTGGGCTGCTCCCCTTCAAAGGTGTGGCGCAACGGGTCAGTGATCACGCAAGTGACCACGTTGCGGGTGAACTCGCCCTGGTAGCCAGCCACCCCAAACTTTCGCAGCTCGGCGGTTACCCGGTCAACCCGTACATACTGCTCAACCTCGTTCCCCTTCCCTTCGTTGTCGACCAGCACCAGCACCTCCCCGACCTCCGGCAACCGCACCTCAATGCGTTGCAGGATGCGGATCGCCCGCTGCCCTTCCAGCTGGGTATCGTAGAGCACCCCCTGCCACTTCGGGCCTCGGGCCTGATAGCGTTCCAGGGTGTTGCGGGCATTGCCTCTGGTGTCGTTGTGGTCTTTGGTGGTCATCAGCGTCAGGTTGACGCTGGTATCACTGGGCGGCAGCAGCACCATGGCATTGGCGCCATAGTAGGTGTCGGTGTCGTCCGTCTGCACCGCCAGAAACGCTTTGCGCATATTAACTGTGCCATAGGCCCGATCCATGTCGCTGATATCGGGAAACAGGCTGTTATGGTTACCGCTGATGATCTCGCGGCCAGTGATGCGACCACCGCCGTCATCGGTATCAACCAGGCGCTGGCTGGCCAACAGCACGATATCGCCAGAGAGAATGGTCATGGGGTTACCTCAGTCAGATTCAGGGTCAAGGCATAGGGGTCGCCCCCTTCCGGGTCGGCCATCTCGATCAGTGGCATGGCCACCACGCCAGGGCGGCGCCACACCACGGTGCGGGCCACGCCATCGAGCAGGGTCAGCGTCATCAGCCGGGCCACCTGCGCCTCCAGCACCTTGATCTCCTGCACCTTGGCGCGGGCGCAATGCCCGCTCAGGGTCAGCGGCCGCCCCTCGGGTTTGGCGGTCTCCTCCACCAACAGGGCGCCACTCAAGGTCGGGGTCACCACCTGCTCGACCGGCGCCCACTCGAACTCGTCGCGCCAGACCAGATCATCTGGCAGCAGCACGCTATTTAAGGTCACGTTCATTGGCGAAGTCCTTGCTGTTTAAGAAGGGAAATCAGGGCATTCGCATTGGCCTCATCGGCCTGCAGTTCGGCCGCCCCCCCTGCTCCTTTGAGCTCGATGGTGATCCGCTCGGACAAGGGCCTGCGCGTCCCTGGGGTGTTGGTGCTGGGGGTAGATGGCTCTGCTGTTGGGACTGGTGGCTGGGTGGCGGCCTGGTTGGTTTTGGCACTCTCTTTGGCAAGAGCCTTGTCGAGCTCCTCCTTGAGTCGAGCACGCATGGCCTCCATCTCCTTTTGGAACTTCTCGCCGTAATACTTGCTCCACTCGCTATAGGCCGGAATGTCTTTGACCTTCTGGCTGTAGCGGGCAAGCTCATCCTCAACACCAGCCAAGGTATTGGCCAGCCCCTCAGCATTGCCGCGCAGGCTATTGAGATCCACGCTCTTGTAGTAGAAAGAACCGGCATTCACGGTGCGGGTGATATCGCCTCGACCACCGCCCCCGCCGCTACTGGCAAGGCTGGCATTGGTCTGCTTGGCTTCATCCTGAACCCCTTTAAGCCCCGCCCGCATCGCATCGGTGGCCCCCTTGGCCCGTGCGGCGGCCTCGTCAAAACCATCACCAATAGCCGCGACTGCCAGCTTGGCATCGCCACTCCCCCCTTTCACCTTGGCCATGGCATCGGCGGCTATGGCCATGGAGCGGGCCAGCGCATCCCCGGTGATCTTGCCCTGGGCGGCCAGTTGCTTTTGCCGCGCGATCACCGCATCGATCTCGGCGGTGGTCTTGGCGCTGTTGTAGGCGGCGGCCAGCGCCTCCTCGATGGCGGCACTACTGGCCCCCGTGTGCGCCACCAATACATCCAGGGCGCCGATGGTCTTCTGAAAACCCTCACCGATACGGCCATTGGCCTGCTCAAAATCGAGGCCGAGCACCTTAAACGCCTCAGCCAGTTTGGCCGGGCCATCGGCGGCGGTTTGCTTGGCCACCGCATTGATCTCGGCCAGATAGTCACGGGTGCTCTTGGCCTCCGCCCCCAGCGCTTTAACGGCTGCGGCGCCTTGTCGCCAGCTTCCAGTGGCCTCGTCGTAATGCACCTTGCCCTCGGCGACCAGGCGATCAAGATCCGCCATGCTGGTGATGGCGAAACCAAGCTCGGCTGACAGGGCGGCAAACTGGCCATTGAGGCGGGCCTGAGTCTCTGAACGCAGCCCTTGCGCCTCCCGGAGTGCCAGCTCAGCCTGCACCAGCTGACGCAGGGCAGAGGCAAACTGGGTGATCTGGATGATGGACTCGACCGCCACGGCGGCCAGCAGACCCTTGACGGCAGCGCCCAGCACCCTGACCCCTATCGCCGCACCGGCTGCAGCCGTGCCCGCAGTGGTCATGCCGCCTGTTGCTGTCGCGCTCGCCACAGGCATGGCAATAAACTGGGCGTAGAGGCTGCGCAGATCACCAATCCAGCCCGCGATTTTCAGGCCGCCCCATGCCTGGGCCAGCACGGTCAGCGCGGTGCGCCACTCATAGAGGATCTGGATCAGCGACTTGAGGGTTTCCCCCATGGTGATAAAGCCATCGGAGAGGCGCTTGGCCCATGCCTGCAGGCGGCCATCCCTGGCCATCCTGTCGAATTCAGCGTTAAGGTTGGCCAGCTGGTTTTTGAGCCAGGCCAGCGCCCCGTTCTCGGCCACCATCCGGTAAAACTTGCCGAGGTTGTCCTGAGCATTGGAGATAAGCCCGGAGAGCAGACTCATGTTGTCGGCAGCCGCACCGCGCGATTGGGTGGCAATCTCATTCATCAGGGCAGAGATGGTCTCGCGGCCCAGCTTGCCTGCCTCGGAGAGTTTCTGCAGCTCGGCGGTATTCTTGCCAGTCACCTGCTCCAGCATCTGCCAGACCGGCACGCCCCGCTCAATCAACTGCAGGATCTCCTCACCCTGTAGCTTCTGCTTGGCCCAGGCTTGGCCAAGGGCCAGGGAGATGCCCTGCACCTCTTCAAAACCGCCGCCCAATTTGAATGCCTGATCGACAATGCCCTGCATGGCCCCCGCCATGGGGTCGATGCCGAACGCCTTGAGGCGCACGAATACCTGGGTGACTTCACTGAGCTGCAGGGGGGTCTTCTTGGCAAAGTCCTGGATCCAGGCTGACGCCTCTTTGCCACCGGCAATCGATCCCATCACCGCCTTGAGCTGCACATCGAGGCGCTCGGCCTGATCGCCAGTCTGGAACATGGCCATCAGTTGGCTGGTAAGGGTCTGGATACCGAACCAGGTTCCGGCCATGGCCACCAGGCGCCCGGTCAGGCTGCAGATTGCCCCCTGCAAGCCACCGGCCTGTTGACTGCCCAGGCTAAGTTCGCGCCCCAGCCGTTCGGTATGGGCGACACTTTTGGTCAGCTCACGCTGCAGGCGCTGCTGTTCCTGGGCAAGATTCTTGGTGTCGAGCCCGGACTGCTTGAGCCCGGCATGCAGGCGGGTATGACTGGCGGACTGAGCGACCAGCTGGCGCTCCAGCTGCTTGACTTCGGAGGCCAGCAACCGCTCTTGTTCGGCCAGCGCCTTGGCATCGCCACTGCCAGCTTGTTGCTCACGGCGCAACTGCTCCAGCTTGTCACGGCTGAGCACGGTCGCCAGTTCGAGCTGGGTCAGGGCGGCTTTGGAGTCACTGAACTGCTGGATCAGCGCCTGCTGGCGGCTTAACGATTCGAGGCTCTCGGCCAACTGCGCTGTTTCGGCTGCCGTCTCGTCCGAGATTGGGCCCAGCTCCTGCACCTCACCCGCCAAGGCGGCCAGGTCTTCCCGACCGGTGACCTTGGCCGCCAGCTCCAGGGCAAGTTTGAGGGTGGTTGAGGTAGACATGGGGCATTCCGGTCAGATTCAGATATGCCCCATGGTAAAGTACTGGCAAAATAACTAGGTTTCTTACAGCTTACTGCAGAGGACAATAATGAGATTAAACAAAATAAATAACTTTAATGATTTGGTAAAGCAACACCCAATTTTCATATTAATTATGTTATTCACTCTTGCAACATCCCCTTTAATAATTTTCACTCTAATTTTCTGGCAATCCAACATTGATGTTTCTAGAAGTATGAGCGACTGGGCAGACTTTGGCTCTTTCGTTAGCGGAACGATTGGTACGATACTATCATTTTTAGCTTTTTCTGGATTGATATATTCAATCCACTCACAAAGAAAGCAACATATGTTAGATTCAATACTAAATTACATTTCGACATTAAGCATGGATATCGACACAAAAATAAACACACCACTTGAATATGTTTCAGTTATAAATGGCGTCGAGAAAGACATTAAATTGACTGTTGACACAGCCTTATCGTTAAAAGCTGCCGCAGTTGAGTTAAGAGGTAAAGAGCCTGAACTATATGACAGCGAAGATATCGCGACGCTACATGCTGTAAACTCGATTCCGTTAGACATAACTATTAAGATAATGGATATTGGTGTCAACCTTAATTTATTGGCAAAGTCATGGGAGTATTACATAGATAATGGAGGCCATGAAACAGTAATCAATCTAAATAAGATGAAATACTATGACATAGTAATGAACATGCATCTATCTGAGATTAGGTTCGATACCTTGCAGAAAAACTTTAATTTTGATGGAATAAAGAAGTTATATGAAAGTGGAGCCACGTTTGAAAAAACATGGGAATTTGTTTGTAATCCACAAGATTAGACTCATACACATTATCAAAATAAAATACGCCATTGGCAGCTGACTCACATGGAAGAACCCGTGCTGACCATCTGGACAAACTGCTCGCTCTCAATGGGGAAATCCATCGCCTCCTTGGACATTAAGTTAATGAAGCCCTACCTGTCACTTCTGACAGTGGCGAGTGGGCCCAAGCGATCGATACTCAGATTCACTAGAGCAAAGGTACAACATGAATGCATCAATTTGGCGTCTGGCATGAGGGGGGGCAGCACACCATACAAGGGCTGCCGATCCTGAAACATCTACTGCGTACACTTCATGGCGATGTGATGGTGCGTTATGTCTGCCGTGCCGATACGCCTTGCACCTTGTTTCTGACCATCAAGGATGGCGTACCGTATCAGAAGTTCAAAGAGGGTACTCCGCCGCTGGACTGGCAGTGGCTAGAGAACTCCATCCTGCCCCTTTCAGCCTCATCCCAACCACTGGTCATGATTAAGCGGCTGGCATTACGCTAACAACCAAGCTCCGCCCCACCTGATAGCACAAGCTACTTTTCCCAGCCAAAGATACTTTTGTCGCAATGTCCAAGACAATCTTAAAACTTTTTCATTTGAGCATGGGGCATACTGCTCAGATTCAGATATGCCCCATTGTGGATATATGGCAAAATCGGTTTTCTATACCAACCCTCAACAAATGATCCAATTAGATATCCGCCAAAGAAAGGACAGATAATGAATGAGCCTATTATAAACAATAAAAGTCAATGTTTTTTTAATAAACTTAGAGATAAAACTTTCTACAATGTGTTTAAAAAAGCATTGGTCGACAACCAAGACCCTTCCCAGTCTGACGAGTCTCTACTCAGATCTTTGCATCTAATGCTAGTGGTAGGAATTTTTCTATTGCTAATAGCGATAGTAGTTGACCTTGTATTCAATATATTTAGCATAAGCGGAAAATTAGGTGTATTTGGAGATTTCCTTGGAGGGACACTAAATCCGATATTTACACTAATGACATTTTTTGGTGTAATCGTAACCATTGCTCTTCAAAAGCTTGAACTAAGAGCTGCAAGGGAAGAATATAAAAAATCAGCTAATGCACTAGATACGCAAGCTATAGAAAACACTTTTTTCAATATGCTTAACTTACACTATAAAATTACGGAAAATTTAAAGTTCGATGCAGAAGTTTTCATGGAAGCAAACGATCTAACTTTACCGCATTCAAAAAACAATTCACGTAATGGAACAGCCGCATTTTCATTATTTTTTGATATTGCAAAATCGAATTGGCCATATGATATGAAAAGGACCATTGGCATATATAAAGAGCTGCAAAACAATTACAACTATATATTTGGACACTATTTTAGAAATCTATACCAAATAATTAATTTCGTAGCTAAAAATGACAATATAAACCCCACGCAAAAAAAGAAATATTTGAATATGCTTCGAGCTCATCTCTCAAGCGATGAACTTTTCACTCTTTTTATAAACTGCACTGGGAATATGGTGGACAATGGTGAATTCAGAGAACTACTTGTTGAATATAGCTTTCTTGAGCATATGGTTCTGGAATATAATAGCAAAAATGAATCTTATTATTCGCAAGGTGTGCGAATAGCGAATTTGGAGTCGATAACAGAGTTCAAATCAAAAGACCCCACCAAATTAAGCGCCTTTGGAAATAAAATTATTTATTTGCCATAAAAGCGAAAACGGCGGGCCTCCCCGCCGTTTTTCATTCCCCGCCCCTCCTATCATCACACCGTCACCGGCCGATCCACATAGAAGGGGGCGGTTTCACCATCCACGGCCAGTAGCTCCCCCTCCAGCTCGATCTCGATGGGCTTCTCGCTCATAAAGTCCACCGCCTTCTTGGGGGACAAGCTGGCGCGGGGCACCGTCAATTTGATGGCCTCGCCACTGACGATACTGCGACCATCGAGCAGCAGCCGAGCCTTGATCTCCGGCTGGATGTTGCCCGCGATCCGGGTACCGGTCACCGCGTTATAGGTACCGCTGACCGTCAGACTGCCGCCATCGGCTACCGAGCTACCTTTCACCGCTCGCACCAGCCCAAGCGCATAGTTGACCTCGATATCGGTACCAACCACCAGCGCAGTGGCCCCTTCCTTGATAGCCAAGCCAGTAGAGGCAATATTGCTCTTGCCGAGCTGTGCCCACTTCGGCCAGGCGGGCAGAACAACCTGCAGATCTGTCAGCGCCCCGGCCCCCTGATTGATGGGGCTCTCCAGACCCATAAATGCGGCGGCCAGCAGCACGGGTGGGATCTCGGTGGTCTTGATGGTGACCATGGCAGGCTTGGGAATGTGGTAGTTCTCCCGCGCCTGGCCGTATTGCCCCTTGCGCTTGCTTGGAATGGAAATCTTCTGGCTGTCGGGTTTCACTTCCAGGCTATCCACATCGATGGGGCCAATCACCCCGGCCGAGACCCCGTTGGTAAAGGTCTCGATAAAGAGATCCCCTTCCAGGTGCAGTGTTTCGCTCATTATCGCTCTCCTTTGAATTTCACTCGGGTAGTAAAGGCAAGCGGCAAGTAAGCCGCGCCGCCGCTGTAACTGGGTTTAACCGGTGGGGTGACCCGGCGAAAGGTACTGTCACCGCATGCTCGCCCACTGACGGCCTGCAGGATGCGGGCAAGCCACACTCCGGCACTGACCTCCCTTGGGCTGGCGCGATGCACCAGCACCAGCAACCAGAGCTGATCAAAGCTGCTGGCCCTGCCTGACTGGGTACCTTCGCTCTCACGTTCGCCCTGATAGACCACATGCACCGCCGGACTGTGCTGGCCCAGATTGGCGATGGCCGCCACATCGGTGGCCACAAACACTTCCTTGAGCCCCGCAGGTTTGAGGGGGGCGAGCAGCTCACGCAGCCGCTCGCCCGCCTGCAGGTAGTCGAGTTCGGTACCAGACTGGTTGGCGGGTTGGCTCATAGAAAGCCCCCCTTGTCGCGCCCCTGACTCCGGCCAAAGACGCGCCCATCCGACTGCAGTTGAGCCAAGTTCTGGCTCTCCAGGGTGGCCCCATCGGATGCCAACCCCAGCGCCAGCTCCCCCTTGCCAACCGATTTCAGAAAGGCCAGGGCCGCCTCGTTGCGCTTGGCTATCTGCTCCGGGGCCTGTTCACCATAGAGACGGTGACGGGCGATATCGGCGCAGATAGGTACCAGGGCACTCGGGATATGGGCCAGCGGCAAGGGATAGCGACCCGCCAGATAGCCATCGATCAAGGCGCCTGCATCCTGCAGGGCGAGGCGCAAGGCCACCTCGTCCAGTTCACCGGTCGGCGTCATGGCCAGGCGCAGCAACTCGGCTTCACCAAAGCGGATCACCATGTCATTGACGCTGGCATACATATCACTGCTCTCCGTTCTGGCCAGATGACTGCTCATCCTTGACCGGGTATTGCACTTCGGTCGCGGCGATCGCTGTCACCAGTTCGGCCTTCTTGAGCTTGGCCGCCTCCGGGATACCCATCTGCAGCGCCAGCTCGCGCAGCTCATCGACCTTCATCTCGGCCAGCGGCGTGACCTTGCCAGCCTGGGTGGCGTCACTATTCTGGGTGGCAACACCGGCCAGATAGCCCGAACCGGTCAGGACGCCCAGTGTTGCGTCCAGATCCCCAGCCGACGATGGTGCATCACCTGCCTGAAGGCTGGCGTCTTCAGCCAACCGGACGACCACCAGACGCGGGTCGCTCTCCAGGGTCGCGCACTGCTCAGGCGACACAACCATCTCAGACTTGCTCGGTACAATCGGCAGGCCCGCGCGAAAATAGACCTGACGAACTGTTGACGTAATCCCCACTCGAATAGCCAGTTCCATCTCTTGTTCCATCTCATGTTTTCCTCGTCGAATCTGATAGAGAGGCTGTTTAAACCGAGGGTTAAACAGCCACAACACAGGGTTAGAGGTAGTCAGCCACCACCAGCTCCAGCTTGCCTTTCAGCTCGTTGCTGCTGCTGTTTGCCAGCTCTCGCTCCAGCATCTGGGTCGCCAGCTTCTCAAGGGAGGGCGGTACCACCAGCAGAGTGGCCTTCACGCCGAGCTTGCGGCCGCCATCGGCTTGAAACTCCCGCATTTTGGAGAAGGAATCCCACAGGTTGTCGGGGGTCAGCGCCCGCTTGTTGGCAAAGGCCAGCTGCCAGAAACCAAAGCCTGCGGCATCACGGCAATCGACCCCGTAACGGAACTCTTTGCGGGTGAATACCGCCTCGTCATCGACCTTGGTCATGGCAATCAGCTGCGGCGACTTGCGATCCTGGAAGATGACCGGCTTGAGGGCGCGGCTGGTATCGAGCAGGAACCAGGGCTCCCCCTGATAACCGGCATCCACCACCACGTTGGCAGTCAAGACAGGGGTACCTGTGCCATCGGCCTTGGGATAGACCGGGTGATCGGTGTCGAAGAAATACTGCCCGTCATAGCAAGGCGTGGTGAAGCCAGCGCCCAGCAGACCAAAGCAGAGCTCGTCGGGGTGGATCCCCGCCGCCAGACCCATCTCTTGAAACAGGGGGGCATAGATACCCAGCTCGTCATCCTCGATATCGTTGCGATCGACCGCCACGGTGGCCTCGAAGTCTTCGTTGACGATCTGGTAACCGTGCGCCTTCATCGACTCGATCACCCGATCACCGACCCACTTGCGCAGACTGGGGAACTTGCCCAACCAGCCATAGGTGTTGGACTTGGTGGTCGATTTGATCACGGTGGCGATCTTGGTGTACTGGGCAGGTGCTTCACCCTTGGCGTCTTCAAAGTTCTTCTTGAAGCCGGTGAAGAGGGCCTGCAACAGCGCGGGAGTAACAATGGCCATACGGGTGTTCCTTCTCTGGTTAAACAGGTTGGTCTGGCGGTCACGTTCGTCCGATTACGCCGCTGCGCGGCTAAGCGAACCTACCGGCCTTTTGCCTTGGCAAACTCTTCGTAACTGATACCGAGTTGATCGGCGGCATACTTGTCATCTGCCGAGAGCACCGCATTCTCCGCTCGATCGGGCAGGGTCACTTGGGTGGTCTGGCTGGCGGCCAGGGCGGCAATCGCCGGACGGGGCTCCAGCAACGCCTTGAGGGCAGCTACCCCTTTCTGGGCGGCATAGGCGGTCAAATACTCCTCTTCGGCGGCCACCACCTTGCCCTGGGTACGGGCTTCCTTGAGCAAGGTCGCTGCATCTGTGGTCTCGACCTTGGCGCTCAAGGTGGCCACTTCCGTCACCAGGGCGTTATAGGTCTCCACCGGAACATACTTGGCCAGGTCAATCTGGCCACCCTGCCCTGTGGCGACGGTCGCCTTGAGCGCGGCCAGAGAGGTGCGCTCAGCAGTGAGAGCTGCCTCCAACTCCGGCGCGCTCGCAGCGCTAGCCTGCAGGGTATCCAGAGCTGCCAGAGCGGCAGTCCCCTGCTCGGCAGTAAACTGGCCATCGGCACCCGGCTGGATGCCGAGTTTGCCGAGCAGCGCGATCAGGTGTTCGTTCATGGATTTCTCCTGTTGTGCAACATGGGATGAGGTGGCCAGCTGGCCGGGTTGGGTAGACATAAGGCTTGATGCTGGTAACGCACTCAAAGCGGCAAGCGCCTGCATGCCCACCACACCGGGATCATTGGTAATGGCGGTCATCCGCAGTTCCAGCGGGCGGCCCTGGGCGTCATAGGGAAAGACGGCAGAAAGGAATCGGTACTCTTTGGCAGCCACCAGGGCGGCAGCCCGCTCCGTCCAGCGCGGCTTGATAAAGAGGCCCTGCCCTTCGCGCCACTCAATTTCGTCGGCGTTGTACCAACCGGCCGCAGGGGCTGGCTGGCCGTTCTGGTCAGTCTTGAGAGTCTGGTGGTCGTAATCGATCAGGATGTCTTGCCCAAGCGCTTTGGCTCGGGCAATCAGGGCTGCAGCGATCTGCCCGTCCAGTTGCCAGTGACCACTCGCCACATCGAACGGGCGACCATCACGGGCCTTGAACGGGCCGACCGGCAGCAGCTGGTACCAGCCATCGCCTTGAGGAGTGAGTTGCGCATCGAGCACCGCCAGCCGCTCCCCGCTGACGGGGCTGGCTTGGAGGATGGCCACGAAGGGCGCTGAGTATGGGGTCTTGGATATGTTCATGCCGCCATAGTGCGGCGGCATAAAGGGGGATGGGGTTTATGGTGGGTTAATACTTAGTTTTTTAACCACCGTTCTAATGAAAGATTCTTCCCTGTTTTTCGTAATAAATTAGCCTGTGCGATAGCAATGCCGACCGGAGTGATATTGATATGAGAAATCAGAGAATTGTCCCATTTTGAAAAAAGACCTGCTATCAATGGTCTATGTTTAATAAGAAATGCCTTAGCCTCTTCACCATTCATTGTATTGCTGAATAACAACGCACTTAATTTGTCTATGATGAGAGCTGGCAATTCATCATGTTCACATCTACTTATCAAAGCCTGTTTATTTAATGCTGCCAACTGTAAACACATTGGGAACTCATGATGCTCTATGAAGTAATCGTCTGAAATGCCGGTTTCATTTTTAAAGCAGCTAACTTCTTCATGTGACAATCCTTTAGAGAAAACGGCCGCATATCGCTCTCTGTATGAGTTATATAACTGTGGCGCCCTTCCTGTAAACTCTATTGTTGCCACACCTAAATATGCAAGGTGTTCATACATAGAGTTTGTACACTCTAATGCATCGACAAATGACAGCACATGTAGATCAAGATGATTTAAAAATGAATAAAAGTCATTTATTTCGTTATCCATGAGCCTACAAATAACAAAATTAAGCGTCAGTACGTCCATCTGCTCAGATGTTAACTTTGATATTATATTAATTGCTTCATCTAGGACGATTTGATGAATTCCTCGCTCTTCGCTTCCACACCTTTGTACGATCAAATCCAGCAAAATTTTTTTTTGTTTCTCATCACCTGTAATGGCATATTGCTTTTGTGCTGAGTAGATAGAACTTTGAATTGCTGGCTCATTCATCCTTCTCAACAATGAAACATCCATGGATTGTAATTTTTCCAAAAATTCATCGATAAATGCTTCAACTCTGTCTAACGCAATTTTTGCTGCCTGTTCTGACAACTGAATGAAATTTTGCCTGTAAATATCTAAAGCAATATCCTTGGCATCCCGATAAGTTATACCTTGATTTATATTGATATTTTCCGCTTGATAATTGGTACTGTTATTACCCGCCTCCTGCCGTTGAATGCGATCATTTATCATTGGCTTTATGCTCCACGGTAATCGAAGTGCCAGCCTGATAGCTTGTACTGTTATTACCAGACTTTTGTGACTGCTTGAGTTGATTACCAGAGCGAATGAAAAGCCCAACAACGATGGTTAAAATAACCCCACCAACACCACTAAAAAACCACTCTTTATTGGCAATAATCCACTCAACCATTTAAGCCCCCTGACCGACTCTCTTAGCTTCATATGCGTAACTTCTCAGATGAACTTTTGCAGCACTCGTAGGAGACAACCCCCTTAACTCCGTTTTACGCTGTGAACCATCAGGTAGGGTGACCACAAGGGTATCGCCAAAAACCTCATAGCTGGCGCTATATTCAACCCCTTCAACAACAACCGACACTGTATCTTCCATAACCTCTCCAGAGTGGACCTGTTTGCAGCTAGGGTATCATGTTTAGTTTTTTGCGTTAATGACTTTACAGTCATTATAAAACCCGCTATCAATTGACTGCCGCTGTATCGTAAGGTGAGCGGTGTAAGGCTGATCCGGTTGTGCCGGTCAGTACCCGCTCTGAGCCTATACAGGCCGACGGGACTTCAACTTGAACCGAAGTCCGTCCGGCCACCATCCAATCCATACCGTCACGGACTTCAATATCAAACTGATTGAGGTCACGACCATGCGTAACATCGCCAAACAACGCCACCAAGCTGCCGTTCGTCAATCCTTTCACTGCTTCTATTGCGGACTGCCAATGTGGGAAGCCTCCCCTGCCGCACTGATGCAGCAATATCGCCTCACCCCTGCCGAAGCCCGGCTGTTGCAGTGCACGGGGGAACATCTGCAACCACGCAGCAATGGCGGTTCGAACCAGTCCGCCAATATCGTGGCCGCCTGTCGTCACTGCAACGGCACCCGCCACAAAACGCCCAAGGTGCTATCCCCTGAGCAGTATCAGAAAAAGGTGCGGTCACGGGTGGGTAAAGGGAGCTGGTTTCCTAAAGGGATCACCAGCAAGGTCAAGGGGAACAAAACCAATGCTGTTTAAGGCTGTTTAACCGCGCCAATGGCCAACACCTTGCTATCAGGCTGACCATCCACCCTGGCGGGTGATACCAACGCAGTATGGCGCATCACAAGCGCGCAGTCCGAACAGGGCTCCCATGGGGAACCCATTTAATGTGCGATGCCTACCACATCGCACACATTATGCTTGCTTTGCCCAAGAGATTAAGACTCTGACAACCTGTAAGACATTGAGTTACTACCAACTTCAAGAATCTCAATGGTTACACCATCCATCTTTAACTTTTTATCTGCAGGATTAAATTTAAACTCTGCAGTATTAGGTGGTAGTGCATATACTTGCGCCTCTGGTTTTTGATATTGCGTTACAACTGTATTGCTATTTGTTGTACCAACGGCACTGTAATTATTTACATTGAGCGTTGAAAATGAATTAGTGTTTGCCACAACACTATTCCTACCATATCTGGTAAATACACTCTCATTGGATTGAATTTTTACATCTGTAAATCTCAAGACTGCCATACCGTCAGTGTCAAATCCCATAAAACGCAACTCTGACATGCCCTCTTGGACTTTACCTCCATAGATGTCAGCTTTGCCAAATACATTTGGCAAATCGCGAGTCTTGTTTACTGCATAGATTTCACCACCGACATACACAGTCTGAGGTTGATGAAATGCTTTTGAGTAATCCTTATAGTGCTGAATTTGAGCACACCCCGCCAAACTCAACATACTGACAAACAAGAATAATATTTTTTGCATTACAGCTTCGCCTTTATCAATCGTAAATTAATAATGCAATAGCAAGGCAGGAATTAAAATCAAAAGTACGGACTCACACAAGCACCGTACAGGTGGCATTCAGCTTTGTTAGCCCAACAACATTAATGATAATTATGTGTATCAAATTAACGATGCTGGCTCGATGCATCCAAATAAAGACTCAACATTTCCAACACGCTCTGTTTATCCCCTTTTGACAGCCCCAGAGCACGGCGCTCTGGCAAGTGGGTCTCCTCACGCCCGAACTGGTGGGCGGCGCCGTATACCATGGGCGTACCGAAGTAGAGGGTCTGGGGATCGGGCTGGGCAGCCAGCAATTCTGGCAAAGCGCTGACCGCAGCCACACCGTTCCCCTGCTCCAGTGCCGCGAGCCGTGCCAGCAAGCTGGCCAGATAGTCGCTCGCCTCCACCAACCCCACCATATTGAGCACACTCTCGTTATTTGCCATCTGATCCGCCCCCTGACTCTTGTTATGCCAACGACAAACTGATGTTACCTCCCCCTCACCCCAACCCTCTCCCGCAAGGGGAGAGGGGGCTAAAGAAGAGCGGGGGCTAAAGAAGATCGGTCGCTAAAAACAGCAACCGCCATCACCCCTCCCCTTTATCAGCTGGCGGCTTGCTGGCAGACGTAGCGGCGACCAGTTGCGGCTCATCGGGTTCGGCCTGCGGGATCTGCATCTTCTTGTGAGCCCAGTCGAGCGGGATGCGCATGCCACAGGCGGCCAGCTTGGGCAGGCTGTCGGCATAACGGCAGATATCCTCCGGCTCGGTCACATCAAACTCCAGCCGGGGACTACGGCGCGGCCCCTGATAACTCTTGCCGTTCAGGGCATAGAGGGGATAGACCAGATCGCGGGTCAGGGTGGCGGCCAGCTGGCGGAGATCTGCATCCCGTACCTCCTGGCGCACCTCGTTATGGACATTACCCAGAGCATTGGTCGAGCTCTTGCCGTCGGCCTGCGAGGTCAAGGTGCCCCCCAGGATGGCCTTGCTCATGGAGCGCTCGCACCACTCCATCATCACCATAAAGGGATCGGCCTGACCGCTGGCGGCGTTCTGGAACTCAATCTCCATCCCGCGCGGGATAATGCCCCCGGCGTTATGGCCGATGGAGAGCACCGCTTGCAGCAGGGTGGCCTTCTCTTTCTCGGTCGCCCCTTCCGGGTATTTGCCCAGCCGCACCGGCAAGCCGTAGATTTCCAGAAACTCGGCAAGATCCCGCACACTGTAGTTCTTGAACAGGAACGGCCAGACCAGGGTGCGGATAAGGCCGGTGCGGGCCAGATATCCCGATTTGGACTTGGCCTTGTGCAGCAGCCAACCAAACGGGTTGAGGGCAACCCCTGCCTGGCTGCCGTCTCGCAAGCGCAGCTGATTGCGATCGTCGGGGTGGGTCTGGAACCAGGCTGGGTCGCGCCAGACGATGCCCTTGGGGATCTGCAACCCCTCGACCATCTCCCAGCCGCTGAACTCCTGGGCACTGAACCCCTTGAGGATCCCGTCGGTGGCGTCAAAGATGGCATCATCCAACCAGGTGAAGTCCTCCAGCAGCTCCCGGATAAGCTCGGCATCGCGCTTCTCGGCCGGGGTCGCGTTGCGGGGTGGCTCGATTATCCAGCTCACCCCAAGCAGGGCACGGCGGCGTTTGCCGAGCTCGCTCTGCAGGTGGGCATCCTTCTCCTCCATGTCTTCGGCCAGCTCGCACTGGGCGATCAGGCCCCCTTCCTCGGCCTCTTTCAGTGCAGCAGCCGCTTTGCCTGGGGTCAGCCCGATGGTCGGATGATCGCTGTAGTGACGGCGCAGCTGGGCCAACTTGGCATCGTTCTCTGTCTGCGGCTCTTTTTCCAGGCTCATGGCTTTGCCATGGATATCAATGATCCTGCCCATTACCAGGCTCCTCGCTCATATCGGTGATAGTCATCGTTGTTGTCGCTGCCATGGTCATCACGTTTACCTGGTAGTGGGGTGAACTCGATGGCGCCCCCCTCCATCCAGCTGGCCCGCACCGCCATGGCCAAGGCCACCGCAAAGTCACCGTGGCGTTGTTGGCCCCCTTGGCCGGTGTTCTTGCCCTTGTCGATCTTGGGGATGCCGTTGATGACCTGGATTTTCCCCAAGTCATCCTGCACGTCTGCATGGCGCGGGATTGTCAGGTTGCCATCCTCAAACTCCGCCTTGAGCTTGGGCATCCACTCCCGATACCAGGGGTCATTGAGCATCACGCACTCGATCATGCTGGCGCCCCAGCGCAGTCTGGCAGCCTCTGCCAGATAGCCGCCGTTACCGGTGGCATCGAAGGCCGCCGCCGTGAAACGGTGCAACCCCTGCAGCAGGTAGAACAGGATCTGGCGCTGGCTCTCATAGGGGGCATTGACCAGCTCCACCACAAAGGGCACCTGTTTGCGCAAGTTGGTGGCGATGGAGAGCGGCACGAACACCGACAAGTCCCCCTTGCGGGCGAAGTCCTCTCCAAACGCATGGCGGCAACTGCGGTCGAGTGCTTCCAGACAGGGCTTGAGGTTCTCCTCGCACCAGATATCCACCACTGCCTTGCGACTCTCCTCGCTCGAGAGCTCGAAGTCTTTTGGGGCGGTAAAGCGCAGGATGGGGATCTCCGGTTGCATCGCCCGCTCGATCAGGGTGCGCTTGATATAGACGCCGCTGCTCTGCTTGGGTACGCAGAAATACTCCTCAAGGGCATCCTCTTCTGTGGCGGTGGCCTTAAGCAGCCCCGCCTTCCAGGCATCCTCTGCTTCCTGTGTCCAAAGGCCGCCCTTGACCTGGCAGATCCGGCGATAGAGCCCCTGGCGGCAAGCATCGTCCAGGCTGATGGTATGGATGGAATACTCTTTACGGCCCGCTCGGCTGTCGTTGATGAGCTGGTTAAACAGGTTATCGACGCCGTTATGGGTACTGATCAACCGTACCTTGGCGCCCCACATGGTCAGCGCCATGGCGGCCTTCAACACCTCGGCCAGTCGGTCGTGGAAAGCGGCCTCGTCGATGGTCACATTGCCCTGCATCCCCCGCAGGTTGGAGGGGTTGCTGGAGAGCGCCTGCACCTTGAAGCCAGAGGCGAAATAGACCACGAAGGTGAGGATCGCCTTGTCCTCGTCGTCGGTGAATACCTCCTCCTGGATCTCACCGGCCGCCTTGTTGTACGCCTTGGCCCACATGGCCACCGCATCGATAAACTCGCGGGCCATCTCCTTGTTGCTGCCCACATAGAAGTGGTGGCAACCGCCAGCCGTCTTGGTCTTGGATGCCGTCAGAGCCGCGTCAGCCGCCTCCGCCCAGGTGATACCGGTACGGCGGCTCTTCTCGGCAATCTTGAGCGGGCTCTCGTCGGCAATCCAGATGCGCTGGTACGGCAGCAACACCTCGTCGGGGTTGTATTCGGTACCCAGGGTCTGGGCCAACTGCTGGGCGATCGTGCTCATCAGGCAATCCCCAATATTTCACGGCGAATGGCGGCGGCGGCCTCACCACTCAAGCCCGCCTGAGTCACGATGGCTTCGGTCTTGGCGGCGATCTCTTCGGCAAATGCCTGGCGGATCTCTTTCTCCCGCTTATGGCTCTGCATGGCGGTCGATTCGAGCCGCTGAGCCGCCAGCATGGCATTTTTCAGCATGTCGATATCCACCGCCTCCTCCGGGTTCTGCACCTGAGCCAGCATCGCCTTGAACAGCTGGGAGCGGCCCAGCTCCAGAATGAGCTTGGTGGTCTCCCCCATCGGCTTGTCGCCAAGCTGGGAGGTCAAGGCGGCCGTGGTTTCGCGCAAATCCCGCAGGTGCTGGCCGACCTGTTCAACCTGGCTGGCATGACGGCTTAACCCGGAGCGGGAG
Organism: Aeromonas sp. DNP9; assembly: GCF_001728955.1. Lineage (NCBI taxonomy): Bacteria > Pseudomonadati > Pseudomonadota > Gammaproteobacteria > Aeromonadales > Aeromonadaceae > Aeromonas > Aeromonas sp. DNP9. The sequence continues at coordinate 57,479 of NZ_LYSQ01000015.1, forward strand.
AGCTTGAGATCATCGGGCAGCCCCGCCTCCTCGATCAGGCCGTTGATCTCATCCAGGATGGCGGCCTGACTGTTGCCCTTATCCCGCAGCATCTCGTTGAGCGCGTTGCGGATGGACTCAGGCAGCAGCCACACCTTGCTGGCGCGGCCTCGGGTCGGTTTCTCGGCCATGCTTAATCCTCCGCTCGGGGCTTCTTGACGCCGGGCACAGTTGCCCGGCCCTCTGCCGCGTCCTGGCCCCGACCGGTCAAGTGAGCCACCTGCACCGTGGCCAGTCGCTCGATGCGCACCAGCCCCTGCTCTTCCAGCCAGGCCAGCAGGGTCTTCACCCGATCCCGCGTCACCCGGCCGGTTCCCAGCTGGTCGAGGCAGTCATTGAGGATTGACTCGTTGGCGGCACCACCGATATCCAGCAGGGAGCGCAGGATCACCAGTCGCTGCTGGGCGTCCAATATTTGTTGAATGCTCATGGCTTCTCCTTCTGTACGGCGGCGAGCTCATTTTCCAATAGCAGATCGGCAAGGCGACGGGCTTGGCGCAGCTCCGGCTTCACCTCCCGCAACTCCCCCCGCAATTCGCTTATCTCCAACTGCAACTTGTGCAGCTCACGCTCGCTCGGCAGATCAGCCAGTACCTGCTCCACCCGCTGGACTCTCTGCACCAGGGCCGTGAGGTCTTCGCGCTTGGCGTAAGTCTTGGAGAGCAAGATGATGACCACCAGACCCACCAGGCTGGCCAACGCATAGAGCGGCCCCCAGTTCTTAACGATGAATTCCCACACGGGTCGCCTCCTTGCGCTCATACAGGGTCTGGCACTCGATACAGCGCTCGGCACCAGGCTCGGCGGCAAGGCGGGAGGGCGGGATGGCTTCGTCACAATCGCAGCAGATACCATCGCCGTGTGGCCTTGCCCTGTTCTGGTGGGCTTCGATAATGCGCCCAGTCCGATCGGCATCGGCCAGCTGGGCGCGGTCTATATGGTCTGTCACATGACCTCTCCCGGAGCCCATCCCATTAGGCTATTTCACTTGCCATTTTGGCCCTGGGCAGTGCTCGAAAGCCTCACGTACTGCGTGTACGCTGCGGTTTCTGCGCGCTGTCCGAGACCAAACTGGCTGCGCCAATAACGCCCACTGGAACAGGCTCAAACAGTGTTTTAACGGACGGTATGGGTCGCCTTGATCCGGCCCCAGATGGCGAGCAGGCCACCCACCGCACTGGCCAGATCCACCAAGGTGGATGCCAAGCTGGCTTGGGTACCCGCATCGACCGGCACACCGAACAGGCCCGCAATACCGGCCCCCACGGCAATCACACCACCGATCACGGTGCGACTTTTGAAGGCAGACTTCGCTTGAGGTAACAGGGAATCAGGCATGATGGGCTTCCTTCTTTTTGGGTTGAAACAACGGAGGTTGGGAATGACGGGCACGGGCCCGCAGGCGATCCAGTTCGGTCACCGAACGCCACCCTTTCTCGAACAGGGATTGACGGGTCTTGTGGTGGCTATAGAGCGGGATCGCCTTCGGGTCAGCGATCTGATTGGCCAGAGCGGCCTTGAGATGGGCTTTGCGCCCATCCTTGAAGCAAGCGAGATAACGGGGGTTCTTGAGCTCAGGAATGCCAAAGCAGCCCGCAGCCTGGATCGCGGCCGCCGCCTGCTGTTGCTTGATGGTCAGCACGCTCATGCCACCACCTCGCCAACCACGTCGGAAAGGAGGTAGCTCTGCAGACGCAGCAGCCGGTTGATCCAGCCATCGGCATTGGCCCATTGGCTCGGGTCTTTGCGCACAATCCCGTGCATAAAGCTGGCCCGTTGCATCATCAGCGCCAGCAGGAATGAGATCTCCCCCTTGGCGCCCAGTTGCTGCTTGAGCCTGCCAATCGACAGCGGGCCAAGGCGGCCATCTGCCATCACCCCCAAGACCTGCTGCAGCTGTTTGATGGCGCGTTTCGGCCCGTGATGCACCGCTGCATCAAACACGGCGATAGAGAGGGCCGGGCTTAAGCTGGCGATCAGGTCACAGCAGGCGGGCGCCCAGTAGTTCTGGCGGTAAAATGGCTCGGTATGGGCCGGAGTCAGATCACCGATAGCAATATCGGGTACCCCATCCCGATCGAGGTCGGCCATGCCGTCCTTCTTGCCATCGGTGGCATCGGCGATGCCGTACTTGGTATGGCCACCACGGTCAGCGTGAGCGTTGACTTCGCCCCCTTCCACATCGGGACGAAGCAGCCATTTAAGTGCGAGTGATAACATAAAGGCCCCTCGGTGAACTGCGTTATCAGCAGCGTACCGAGGGGCCTCTATGGCATGGGTTTATGGTGGGTTAGTGGGAATTTTGTATATATCCGGTCGCATCTGTTGTTTTATCGAAGGGGGCAAGTGTGATAGCGTCTTTCATATGTCAATATGACTGGGCAAAGTAAAAATACAGTCTTTATCGGAGAACTCTCGTGGATTGGAACGTGTTCTTTAGCACTATCAGCCAGACTTCTGGTGCAATTGTCGGTATATTCGCAGCATTCCTCATCACCAAAATCATCTCTAACCAATCTGATTTTTCAAAGTTAAAGAATGAAGCTACACATCATCTTATTGACTCAGAAACTGCCGAGAGTGAAGCAAAAACTCGCTATTTTGATTGGTATAACAAGGCAAAAAGAAATGAGGCAATAGCAAAAATAGAGTATGAAGCATTAAGTAAGCGTCAAATACCACTGCTAAATGAATGCATATTAAAATTTAAATTCTCCCCTTTTGATGATCTTGAACAGGTAAAAGTTATTATTGAAGATAAATTATCCGAGTTATCAGATAAGTTAGAGGCTGAACGAAAAAGAAATGAAGCAATGAGATCAAGACTTGGTAGCACATTCAGCCTACCATTAACACTGCCTACACCCCCACTTGTTAATTTAAATAACAATTTAGGTGAGGAAAGAGAAATGATTGATCAACTAATCATAAAGATTGAGCGCCAAGCGAAAAAGAACGAAGCGTTATGTGCGGAATTAAAAAGTGGCGTAGATTCAGTGAATCTAGTAACTAGCTCCATAGTAGCTGTATTGATTCTTTTTTTTGTGGGTGTCATCTACCCATTAAGTTTTCTTCCTTGGCAACAAGGAAAGGATATAACTCTTTCATTGTCAGCTTTTTGGGACATACTTTTTTCCCTGCAAGGCTTCATGCTACTTTTGATATCTTTAATATTTTCCGCCCTGATGATGGTTTTTTTATTTATCAACATGAAGCTAAAGCATAGTGTTGACGTAATTGACAAGATTACACACTATAGTGACATATCAAATTACTCACCACACTTGGCTAACTATAAGAAAAACAAGGTTGGCTAAATTAACTAACATATAAACCCCGCCACAACGGGGTTTATCTTGGATATTAGTCGTCTCCTTATTCATGACCAAACAGGTCAGACTGATGCCGCAGCCGTGTCAGTTGCCGCTGTTCGGCCACTACTGCATAGGTCTGCGGCACCGACAGCCCGTGCTTGCGGGCAAGTTGATCGATATTGCGCCCATTGAACTCATCCCAGATGGCCCGATCACGCAGCGCAGCCTTGAGATGCTCCCCGGTGGGGATGTAGTAGGCACGTCCCCCCATATAATGGGCCTGTACCAGTGCTAACTTGCGGGCCTGAGCCTTGGCCTGTTCTTGTGCCATCCCCCCTCTGATCAACTCGCAGGCCAACACATCGACCAGCTCACTCAGGGCTTTGGGCCATTTAGCCGTCAATTCAGAGGCCGGGATCTGATCGAGGCGATCGACCAGCTGCCCCAGCGAAGCGTGATCATCGGCAAAGAGATCCTGATGCTGTTCCATGACTCCCCCGGCAAAACAGAAAAAGCGGTGCGCCGATTAGAACACAGGCCATTTTATGCGCACATTTTTTAGCGCATACTGAGTCCCTCGTTATCAAAGGGAGATTGAGACGAATGAAATGGAATGAACGCTTTAAAGAGTGGCTGCTCGATATGATGGTCATGCTGGATATGGCGCCAGCAGCTTTCTTCCCTGCCTATGCCTGCACTGTGATTGGCTTGCTGCTGATGATCATCCCCGGCTTTTTCCAACCAGACCCGATGCAATTTGCGGAGGGAACGTTGCACCTTCACATAGCACCCGCAGCAGTTTTTCGTGTGATCTGGGCTGCGCTGGCATTTATCGGCCTGATGATTATGGTCAGTGGCATCTATCTCACCCACACTCGCCTGAAAGCTCTCAGAAATCGCTTCTATTGACCTGCTGACTTACACCAAGGATGGGAAATGGCACGACGTTACTATCGACGGAGAAACCAGTCGCTTATTACCGGCACCGCCAGCACTATACTGATGAGTTCCTGGTGGTGTTCTCTAATGCTGGGCATGATCGGATATGGGCTTTTCTACTGGCTACTACCCGCATGGATCATCAGCAAGATTCAAGAAATCCCTCAGCTCACAACCGGTTTGGATCTCCGAACCATGGCCTTCCAAGCTGTTGCGCGCAGACTACATTGGTCTGAGTGCGTTGGAATGGCATTCCTATGGTTAGGTCTCTTGATTGCAGGTATCAAGCTGTTGGCAACGGAACTGGAACCGAGCCAACACCATTCAGGGCTGCTCGGTTTTCTGGCTCGCTTGTTGGCGCGGTGGAGTGACTAGACAAGATGCTGGCGAATGTAGTTCAAACATCCGGGGTAGAACCCACTGCCCCCCCAGCCATTATGATAGTATTGTCATCTAGCCTCGCACGGGTATGTTTTGTGAGCTGCACACCCTTTCATCAAAGAATAAGTGGAAAAAAGTTACCATAATGGTAAATAATGTCAGTGCCTACACAGGGCAACCACCCGCAGAGGGCGCATCTGATGCCGAGCGTCGTCTAGCAGGTCCCCTTTATAACCCAGCCGATGTGCTGGCAGTGTTGTCAAGCGGGAGCACTATCCCATGGACAAGAGATTGCAAGAGTGACTTGCAAGGATTGGCGTTTGACGAGGCTGATATTCAACAGTTGCTGCGTGACACACTGCAGCATGGGCGGTACCTCAATTCTCAATGGTGTGTACAACGCCCAACTGGCCCTTGGGCTGCTTGTGACGCATACCAATTAGGCCGAGATGAGTGGAATGAGTACGCGCACAGGGATTTGCGCGTGGAGTACTACATCAAGTTCGCGATAGGTAAAACGGGCAAGATACTACTGTTGGTATCGGCCCACGTACCTACACGCTAGGAGGTTCAAGATGGCTGCAACCGTATGCCCGATTTGCGAATCGGGCCATCTGCATCATCAGATTGAAGATATCGAAGTCGAATACATGGGTCACACTGCCATGCGCCCAAGCCACTACTCTGTGTGTGACGCTTGCGGTAGTGAGCAGGCAACTGCTGCCGACTTACGGCACAACAAACGGGACACACTGGCGTTTAGAAAAATGGTGATGGGTCTCCTCACTGGAGCCCAAGTACGGGCCTTGCGGCAAAGCTGGGGAATGACCCAAGAAACCGCTGCTCGTGTATTTGGTGGCGGTCCTGTCGCATTTTCCAAGTATGAAGCGGATGATGTCATCCAGTCTGAAGCAATGGACAAGTTATTGAGACTTGCTGATGAGATGCCCTTGGTTCTACAACGACTGAGACGAGATGCAGGGGTCGTGTATCAAGCGCAAGATCCATGGCAGATAGTTGCTATCGATATGGCAAACGCCGGACGTCAGCAAGCGGTCATCAAGACCAAACGTAGCTTCCAGCATGAGGTTAGTTATGGCTAAGGCCAACAAGGTACTGCAAGAGGCCATTGATGCTCTTGTTATCAACGACGTCTACTTGCATTCCTCACATGCAGCTTGCCTTGATGATTTTGATCCAAAGTACTTCGGCGATATGGATTTATTGCAGGTGCAGCAAATGCATATTGTTGAACAAAGCCAGTTATTGACGCTGGATGGAGGGCAAGACCTGCTGCGAGTCTTTATCCGTATGGGCACTCGCTGGATTCAACCTGTTGCAGAGGGTGAACATGACGAAGAAAGTGAGCCTCAAATCAAGGCCATCATCGAAGCTGACTTTGTTGCCGAATATCAAGTCAAGACTGCACTATCGCAAGACTGCATAGATGCGTTTTCTTTGCAAAACGCTAGCTATCATGTCTGGCCTTACTGGAGAGAATATCTCTGTTCCCAATGTGAACGGATGAGATTACCCAGAGTTGTTTTACCCACTTTGCAAGTTCCCAGATCAAATAAGTAACCACTCGCACAGTTAACGCTGTGACCACTTTTTCAGCGCCTCCAGCACTTTGACTGCCAGAGGCGCATCCAGCCAGCCCACCTCGGCCACCCCTACCCCGCCGTTTAAACGGGCCGTCATCCGTTGAACCCAGTGGTTTAATGCGGTTTCCGAACCATCCCTGACGATGCCAAGGCGGGCCATCTCACACCAGATGGCCCTGATCTTGGCAATTTCATTGACCCTGATGTGGCTACCGGCCGCAGGGCTCAGCCGTCTGTTGGCTGCATGGCGAGCAGGCTTGGGAATAAAGCCTGCCGCCTTGAAGGCAGCCAGCACCTGTTCCAGCTCCTGTTCGCTTAACAGGGCGGCGCTGCGCTTGCCGGTATGGCTGGCCAGCAAGTCGCGGTAACACTCGTCATCGAGCGCCAACGCTCGGCGCCCCACCTGTACCAACCGGATCAGTCTGCTGCGCTTGTCCATCAGCTACCCCCTCCCCGTTCCGCCTTGCTGTTATGGTGCTGCCCGGCCCCTCTCAGCTGTTGGTAGTGTTCATTGAGGCACCCTCTGCACCAACTTGAGAGCCCGGAGGCATCACTCGCCAAACCGAAAAATTCGGTATCCCATGGCCAGAACTCGCCACAACGGGGGCAGCGCTGCTCCAGCCCCAGTTCGGTGATGCAGGCCCGACCGCTTTGCAGGCGGCGAGCCAAAATATGGGGGGCCAAAAGGGGGCTATAGATGGCCATGGCGATCCCCGGTTTCGTGTACCCCGCCACAATCTCTGGCCGATTTGGCCTGCTGCAGTTCGGCCACCAGTTGCCAGCGCATCTGGCAGGCTTCTCCGGCCAGTGCGTGAAAACCACGGGCGCGCGCCTCTTTATCAAACTGTTTGAGCTGTTTGCACACAGCCCGTTTGTCAGCCGCTACCAGTGCAATGGCTGCGCTGCTGAATATCTTGGTAAGCCGAATATCCATCTCTGTTTTGGTCATCGCCGTGCTCCTTGTATCAAGACGGTGAAGACCTGGGCCCAGATCGTTTGGTTGCTCATCAGTACCCGGCCACCACACCGGATAGACAGGGCGGCAATGCCGCCCCGTTTCGCATCAGGCCATTAATCGAACTGCAGTGGCGTCACCCCTTGATACTCCTCGGCATTGAGGGGGGCAGGCCCCAGCCCCAGCGCCCAGAGCAAGGCGGCCTTGATGCCATCCTCATAGGTGTCGTCGGGGTAGCAGGTGCCCTCGGTTTCGGTGATCTGCTCACAGAGCAGCAGTTGCTCTTCGGCTTTTTCCACGTTGATTTCCATCACGCCTCCTCCCTATACCTTGGCCAGATCCAGGCTCATCTGGATGTAACGCCCGTGAGCGTCACGCTCGTAGAGCCGCAGATATTGGCTGGTGCCGGTCACCTGGATAGCATCGACAGCGGCTTGCATGGCCAGCAGCCAATCCGGGTCATCGATATTGAGCTGGCGCAGGGAGAGCACCTGATTCACGTCGATATGACCGCTCTTGGATACCCGAAAGGCATGGTCTACCAGAGCGCGGATCTCGCTGCTGGCGCCATCGCTCCAGCGCGCGATGCACTGGTCAATCAGCGCTTTGGCGGCCTGGATCCGTTCATCAAATTTGCGGTGCTCCCCCACAGCCCGAATGAGCTTGTAACGACCATCAAAACTGAGCAGGGTCACGTTGCCCTTGGTACCGCCCCACGCCACCCCGTACTGCTCTGCGGAGAGATCCACAAAGTCGGCAATCTGTTGCATGGCGCCAATCTTGAAGGCGGCCAGCTGTGCGCGTTGCTCGCGAGCTGCCGCGATAATGGCCAGCACCACTTCGTCGCGCAGCTTGTCTGCCGGGGCGATCAGGTTTTCCGGTACCCAGTGTCCCTGGGCGTTCTGGCGCATCGGGGTGGTACTGCTGGTTTGTGCTTCTTGCATGGACTTCTCCTTAATGGATCTTGTTGCTGCCGGGCACCGGAGGGCACATTACGGCGCTGTGTTGCTTTGCTGTCGCGCTCGCCAGCTCCTCCTGATGGGTCGCGCTGCAGAATTCGAGAAACTTGGGTAACTGGCGCAGCACCACCCGCGCCAGCGCCTCGTCTTCTATCTCAAGCTGGATCTTGCTCATCTCATCCCCCTTGCCGGTTTCAGAATTCTTGGCGCCAGTGGAGCAGGCAGCCGCCAAAGCGCACCAGGGCGACTTCACGCACCACGCCCGCCAGACATTCACGGCTTAACACGGCGCGCGCCTGCATCTCTTTGGGCAGTGGCCCGGTGACCGCCAGCAGCGGGGTATGGCAAACCCGACTGGTGCGAACGTCATATCCCTTGGCCGTCAACCAGTGGCTGAGCTGCTCGGCGGTCTTTTGCAAATTGCTGTGCAGATGCTTTTTCATCCCGTTCTCCTTGTGATCTCGTCACCGGGCCCACCGCGAAAGAGCCCCACCACCCCTTATTTGCCTTCTTGCTTGTCGAGCAGCCGGTTGTATTTGATGGCCATGATTTTCAGCTCTTCGGCCAGCAATTCACTTAGAATGCGCAGGCTGCTGCTGGCATTGTCGCCATCGCTTTTGGCCTGTCGGCGCAATCTCGAGAGGGTGGCCTCGGCGTCATAACGAGCCGTTTTCTGCGACCCTTTGCCCTGCTCTACTGATAACCGCATCGGGCGGCGAAGTTGCTGCGCCTCGGTCAGCTGGCTATGGGGGCAACCGCTGCGGCATGCCTTCCAGAGCTTGATATCCATCGGACTGCTGCCCACTTCGCTGGGGCCTCGGCGTTGGTGAGCGAGACACTGATGCGCCGGGATATCCCCCAGGATGGGGCACCTCACTTTGTTGCCCATCAGGGCCCCTTCCACCAGGGTCTGTACCCTTGCCATATCGCCGGGATACTTTTCGTTGCAGACCTGGCTGATGGTGGTGCGAGAGAGCCCGAGCTTCTCGGCCACCTGGGCCAGCGAGCTGGCCGCCACTTCGGCCTGCAACACCTCAAGCCACGTTTCCATGTGTCTCCTCCTCCCGCTGGTACGGGTATAACTGCTGCTGGTTTTGATCCCAGCAACCATGGTCACGACACAGCGGGGCATAACGGCCTGTATCCCTGACCAGCTGATAGCGTCCTGTCAGGCCGTGTCTGGCGGGTACAGGCAGCAAACTGTCAACTTTGAACAGCACTTTGACGTAACCGGCTTTCACCAACCTATCGGTGTAAAACCAGGCTTGTTTCTGACCCGTCTCTGCCGTCAACATCAGGTCTGTCAGGGTGAAGAAGCGGCTGATCTTCATGGTGTTCCACATTTTCTGTTGATTGGTTTTGCGCTTGTTCCGGCATTTTGGCCGCTTCTGGCCACTGCTTTTGCCAATCGGTGGCACGTATTGGGCGCTAACCACTTTGAAATAGGCCGGGCGGGATACCACGCCGTCCGGGTGTTTAATGAGGTGGCCAGCGGCCAACCAGTCACGCACGACCTTGTAGATATGTGCCTCCGACATTCCCGTCACGGCGATCACGTCCTTGATCAGAAAAGTCTCTTGCTGGCACATCCATTCCCAGGCTTGCAACGTCATTAGCGTTGCTTTTGTATCAACCACTGGAATCCCTCCCGTGCTTTGTTTTTATTGGCTGTAGCCTGACGGCTAGCGGCTGCGACGCACGTCATGGAGCAACTCGCTGGCGTCAACGTCCTCCAGCCGGATAATCCGGGCATCAGAGGCCATCGCCATTTTTTCAATCTTGTCGAGGGCCGAGACGATAGTGCGCACCACGCCGTTGGAACGCTTGCGGATCAGATCCAGCAGTGCATCGTCGATCTCCACGTCCACCTCCAGCATTTCGCTGGCAATCAGGGACACGTCATCTAGATCGGCCGGTTTGAATTCGATCCACTGGGAGATGCGGTTAAACAGTTGCTTGCGCTGGCTGATGCGGCGGGCGATCTCTTCCATACCGACCAGGATCAGGGGTTGTTCGGTGGCATCGTAGATATCGCGCAGGGTCTCCATGATGCGGGCATTGCCGACCACGTAATCGGCCTCATCCACGAAGATGGCCAGCTCTTCGGCACGGACGGATTCGATGATGCTATCGACCTGAGCACGCAGGTTATGGCGCTGGGGAATGCCGATCTCTTTGGCAATCTGCTCCAGCAGGCTGGTCACCGTGTCGGCCTTGTAGCAGCGGACATAGATGCCGTTCACTTCGTCCTGGTTGAACAGCCATTCCACGGCGGTGGTCTTGCCAAAGCCGGAGGGGCCGTGGATCAGGCCAATGCCCGGCACGATGCTGGAGCGGTTGAGCAAGTTGTCGAGCAGCTGCTCGGTCTTGATCATGTTTTTGACTTCAACGATCTTGTGTTTCATAGTGGGTTTGTCCTTTGTTTTTGGGCCTTTTCGGGCTACTCGCTAACCTTTTGCCTGGGTGCGGCGGGTAGCCCGAACTTCATCCAGATGGCGGTTAATGCGTTTTGCCATCAGTTTGTGGCTGTAGAGGTATCGGGTCAGCCACTCCTTCTCCCGCTCTGTCAGCGGGGTATCCAGCTCCCGCTCTGCCAGATAGATGGCTTGCTCATACTCGGTCTTGAGTGCTCTCGATTCCTGCCCTGCGGTGGCTTGCGCCCGCTGTGCTTTCGCTTCTCGTCTGGCTTCTATGGCGGCCAGTTCTGCCGCATTGAAACGGGCGGGTTCAGCGGGCGTTGAGACCCCGGTGAGCGCGGCCAATGCCTGGTTATCGAGGGTGAGATCGCGCCGACTGAACGCTTCAATACCCTTGGCCTGATCGACGAAGTGGCGCACCACATCCTGATGGAGCTGGTCGATGCCTAAGGTCTTGGCAAGGTTGCGCATCTCGCGGCGAAAGCTGGCCAACGCCTTGGCATCGGCTTTTTTGGCCGCCCGGAAGGCATCGGGGCTGATGCCATTGCCCAGCAGGTCGATGTTGATGGCCTCGATCCGCTCGTTCCAATCGCCGGTGCGGTACAAGATGGCGCGGCCCACATCGCACGGATCGAGAAAGACGCTGACCCGCTGACTCTTCCAGTTGTGCTCCAACAGTTCGGGGGCGCTGTATTTGAGGCCACCGGCCTTGATAAAACCTTTGGAGACGGTTGCCTCGCCGATATGGTTGAGCAGCAGATCCAGCGCAGCTTCATCGGGAATGGCGCGGCGCTGATAACGGGCCAGCTGATACTTTTCATTGGGGCTGACCCCGAGGGCACTGTGCTTGCGGTTGTGGTAACGGGCATCGAGCCAGTTATCGAGCAGGGTTTGCAGCTCTGCGGCCGTCATGGCCAGCTCGTAGATCTCTTTTTGCGCATCCGGTTTGCGCTTCTCCTCCAGCCGCTGGGCAAAGCTCTTGCGCGCCTCGATCACCTGACGGTCTGCCACGCAGTGGCCGATATAGGAGGGCAACAGCTCGATCAGGCCATGGCTCAAGGTGCGGAAAAAGCGCTCGATATGGGGTTTTTCCCAGCCTGAGTAGGCGTTGGAGCGGCTGACGTTCATACCAAGCAGAGTGCAGATGGACATGACCCGCTGGCTCACGTAATCAGAGCCGTTATCAGTGCGCATCACGCCGTTATCGTTGAGGGTGCCCCAAGCCAGCAGGGTCTTGCGCAGCAACAGGCAGATCCCTTCACTCGATGAGCTCTTGGCCACCAGCAGACGAACGCGACGGGTATACACGTCGATCACCGCGATGATGCTGTGGCGACCATCCACCAACATGGCATCGACCGGGGTGCTATCGAACTCCCACACGTCGTTGGGCAGGGCCATCCAGGGGTACATCTCCTCGATCGCGCTGCGGTATTTGTTGTTGTAGGCATCCGGGTTGGTTGTATAGGTAAACGCCACCTTGTTCTCTGCCAACCATTTCACCATCCAGCGACGCAAGGAGGATTGGCTGGGGATCTGCCATCCCAGCTGATTCATGTCGCTGTATTGGCTGGCCAGTTCGTGCAGCGCCCCCCACTTATTGGCCAGATGGGGCTTGGTGGTGACCAGTGCGGTGAGAAACTGGGCCAGATCCGGGCTCTGCTCGACGGTTGATGGCCGCTCCCGCTGATAGTTGCCAGCCAGGGCTGCGGGGCCTTCATCCGCCAGCACACTTTGCCAGCGGCGCAGGGTGATCAGACTGAATGGCTTTTGCCTTTCATAAACGCTGACAGGCAGGGCGAGAGTGCGGGCACGGTATGCCTCGATAAAGGCGCGGCGACCTACCTCCCCTTGCTGGCAGGCGTGATAGGGGGCCAGGAAGATATCGGCGGCCTGCAGGATCAGCAGTCTGGCATCGACCTTCTGGCGAGGCCCCTCCCCCAAAGTCAGCAATTTGCGGCCAGCCTCCGGTTTGACCGGCACCTCGCGCGCCAGCAACTTGGCCATGGCCTTGCCACCCGCCGCATGGTCGGTCACCGCATGACCTTGTGCGGCCACCGCTTGTTCTGCCAGGTAACGGCGGGTTTCAATCGGCAGTGAGCCAATGTGGTATTCGGCCCCTTTGCCTTTCTCGCGCTTGCGGCTTTGCCACTCTTCACGCTCGGCCTTTTTGCGCACACCATCGGGGTAAGCGGGCATGCCGACCAATCCGGCCAGCGCCTGGGCGGTGTACCAGGTGCTCATTGGTCACCTCCCAGCAGATCGATCCCCAGCGATTCGGACAGCAGGGCCATGATGGCGCGGCTTTCCCGACGCTTGGGGCTAATCCCTCTGGCCGGTGCATAGTGTTTGATGCAACGCTGTACGGCTCGGGGGTGCAACCCTTTAGCGCGGGCCCAAGCTGCTTGGGAATATCCGCATTTTATGAGCTCAGCCCTGATCCACTCTGGTGTTTTCCCTGACATACTCACCCCGTTTCGGTATCATCAAGTGTCGCAGTGCGTATCTTTATCATTCATAAAAGAATGATTTTATGTCTCAATGCGTCACATATGAATGATTGATCACCCCAAAAAGATTGACTAGTCTTTTTGTGCGGAATTTTTTGTCTATCGACTCACCAGCATTAGCCACTAGCCACTAGCCGAGAATTCCTTGTATGTCAGAGCGTTATGAAGAAAAACCACAAGCAGCACAAAAAGACGGTGAGGTATCTTTTCTGACGGCGGGAATGGATACTTTGAGTGACCGTCTGGATGAGCTGCGGGGGAGCCTGAGCTACAAGGCATTTGCCGAACTGGTGGGGATGAGTGAGTCGGGGATGCGCAAATACTTCCCTCCGTTTAATTCACTGCCTACCATCGACAAGGCGCTGCGCATCGCGCGGACGTTCAATGTGAATCTGGAGTGGTTGGCCACCGGTCAGGGCCCGAAACACCCCGATGGAGCGGCCGAGCAGATGGTGCAACGTGAGGAGTTTGATGAGGAGTACGCGCTGATCGATGGCTACCATGTCACCGTCAGTACCGGCCATGGTGCGTTTAACGATGATCATGAGGTTAAACGCAAGCTGGCCTTTCGCCGCAAGTGGCTCACGTTTCGCAAGTTAAACCCGGATAACCTGGTGGTGGTCTTCGCCAAAGGCGACAGCATGGAGCCCACCATCCACTCTGGTGACTCTATCCTGGTCGATATCAGCAAGAATCAGATCGAAGATGGATCCATCTTCGTGTTGCGCTTGGGGGAAGAGCTCTACGCCAAGCGCCTGCAGAAAAACTTCGATGGCGGGATCACTATCATCAGCGACAACCGCGATGATTACCCCCTGCAGGTCGTTCCCGCCAATCAGCTGGAGAACTTGGCCGTGATCGGCAAGGTAGTCTGGGCCGGGCACGACTTCTTTTAACGAGACACGCTCACAAGTGAGGCTATCTCACTTGTGCAGCTCTTAAACCTGGATTTAAACCACTGACTGTCACACAAAAAGAAAAAACAGGCGGCCAGCCTGTTTTTCATTTTCAGCAGATCCCAATCGGCCGAGCGTACCAATTTTTCATTTTGCGCTTAAACGGCTTGGTTTAACCTCATCACGCCACAAGCCCCGCCATTCCTGAGTTTGTCCCGCCATCTCCCACTTGTTTTCACCAGCTCCCGGTTTTTCATTCTTGGTGGTGGGTTACACGAAGGTGGCAATCATGGTCCATGCCATGGTGCCACCTCACGGCAACTAGCAGGCAATGCGGGTGATGTGGCCATCCTGCAGCTTATAGAAGGCATCTTGCGGCAACTCCTGTGACCAGGTCGCCTCATAGTCGAGATCGGCATAGACGCCACGTAGCATGGCACCGAGCAGACCGTGGGAGATGACGATGGCCCGCTCGGCGATGGCAGGATCCTGCAACCACTGGTGTGCCCGGCGCTGAATGCTCTCGAAGCTCTCGGCACCCGGTGCCTGCAGATACCAGTCCCCCTTGCCGGTATCGAGTTCGGGGTGAGCAAGCCGCAGCGCAGGGATCTGGCAGCTCTCCCACTCCCCCATCCCCAGCTCCATTAACCGGTCGTCCCAGACGATGCGATCTGCCGTCAGCCCCAGCTGCTCACACACCAGCAGCACAGTCTGACGGGCACGGCCAAGCGGGCTGGCATAGACGGTCCAGCGGGCGGGATCCGCCAGTTCGGCGGCAAGGCGCCGCCCCATGGCGATGGCTTGCGCCTCGCCCTTGTCGGTCAGATCGGAGTTGCAACGCCCCTGCAGACGCTGCTCGGCATTGAAGCGGGTCTGGCCGTGGCGCAGCAGATAGATGAGTCGAGACATGATTTCTCCAGCACGTTCAGAGAGATAGAAAAACAAAGGGGGAAGATGATAACAGATGAGCCCGAGGGACGGCCCAAACAGAGAGGCTAAAACGGGCGTAAAAAACGGGTCAGGGCTGACCCGTTTGCTGCCAATTAGGCCAGATTAAACCGGCTCAACCCTTCTTGATCTCCCGCAGATAGCGGTAGATGGAGTGGACCGAGATCCCGAGCTGGCGCGCCGCAATCTGGGCACTGTCTTTTAACTCGAAGATCCCCATGTCGTGCAGCTGGTTGACGATGACCCGGGTCTTCTGGGACGGAGGCACCGCCTCGTTGCCGCGCACCTCGGCACTGACGGTATCTATGGTGCTGTTGAGCGCTTCGTCGATGTTGCGGGCGAACACCTCCGGGGTGGCATGGCTCTCGTGGGGATGCATGCACTCCGGCATCATGGTGCGCAGCACAGATTGCAACGGGGCATCCATGTCGCTGTTGATGCAGAGCAACCCGATGGCCCTGTGCTCCCCGTTGCGGATCACGGTCGTGATGGAGCGCAGGGTCTTGCCGGTGGCGCACTTGGTCATGTAGGGGCTGGAGATATCCTGCCCGCTCTTGAGCTTCATCATCGCCAGGTTGGTGATGGGGGCGCCGACACTGCGGCCGGTGATATGGCCGTTGGCAATCTTGACGATCGAGGGATTGCGCGCATCCAGACTGTGGAGCAGCACTTCAGTGTGCTGACCATACATGGCGGCGATGCCATCCACTATGTTCTCCATCGACTTGAGGATCTCAAAATCGCTCGGACTCAACTCTTGCAGCTTCACAATGGGACCTTCTTGCAAGGGTTGCTGCCGGGCAATGTGCGCCGGGCAGCAACCGACAGGGACATCAGGCGGACATGATATCAATAATGGTGCTGTCTGTGGCAGACATGCCCTCCTTCACCATCTGGCCAACGTTGCGGATGGTCTGATCCACGTCGCCGGCGACGATCCCCTGCCCCGACACCGAGTGACTGTTGAGGGCCATCAGGAAACCGCGCACCGCCGCGCCGGAGGAGGTGCTCACCTTCATGGCGCAGGAGGCTTTCGCCCCGTCACATACCATACCGGCACTGTCGCTCAGTACGTTCTGGATGGCGAAGCAGGATTGCTCGAAGCTGCCGCCCGCCAGATAAACCATGGCCATGGAGGCGGCCGCGCTGGTCACGGTATTGCCACAGAAGGCCGACAGCGGCGGATAGTGGGACTTGATATAGATGGCGCCCAGATGGCTCATGATGAGGGCGCGAGCCAGCTGCTCTTCGCTGGCCGCAAAGCGCTCGGCAATCACCATCACCGGAATGGTGGCGGCAATGCCCTGGTTGCCGCTGCCAAAGTTGCTCATGGCTGGCAGGGTCGCGCCCCCCATGCGGGCATCGGAGGCAGCCGCCGTCATCATCACGATGCGGTTCATCACATCCTCGCCGATAAGACCGGCATTGATGTTCTGCTGCATGGTGCGGCCAATCTCCAGGCCATAGGGGTTGTTCATCCCCTCGGCGGAGAGCTTGCCGTTGAGCTCGGAGGCTTTGAGGATGAACCTGATCTGCTCGAACTCCACCTGGGTGGCGAACTCGTAGATTGCGGCGATGCTGATATCGACGCCATCGCAGATGGAACCGGTGGCACCGCCCTGGCTCTGATCGGCGGTGAAGGTCACTTCACCATCGCGGCGCTGCTCGACGATGCGGGTATGACCGCCGCACAGGGTCACTTCGGCGCTGTGCTCTTCACCCTTGTCATCAGTGCCATAAACTGTCACGCGGCAGAAGATAAACTCGGGGGCGGCGGTGCGGCTCACTTGCACCTTGCCGGCATCGATCAGCTGCTGGGCACGATCCACCTGTGCTGGCTGGATCGCGGCCAGCACCTCCAGCCCGGCGTCGGCGTTACCGCCGATGGCACCGGCCGCGGCCGCAATGGCCAGACCGATCTTGCCGGTGCCCGGCACATAAACACCCATCGAGTTTTTATAGAGATTGTCCGACACCGCAACCTCGAGGCGACCGGGCTCACAGCCCAGTTGCCGGACGGCGACAGCCGCGGCATAGGCGGCGGCGATTGGCTCGGTACAACCCAGCGCTGGTTTGACAACCTGTTGAATAATCTGCAGATACTGCTGCCACGCTTGTTTCATCACTTGAACCTTTTTATCAGCATTAACGAGCGATATGGGCGATCGCTTCCACTTCAACCTTGACGCCCATCGGCAGATCCTTCACTGCGAAGCAGCTGCGCGCCGGACAATCTTTCTGGAAATAGGCTTTATAGACCTCGTTGAACGCGGCAAAATCGCTGATCTCGGCGAGGTAGCAGGTGGTTTTGAGCACGGTATCCAGCGAGCCGCCAGCGGCTTCCAGCACGGATTTCAGGTTTTCCAGTGACTGGCGGGTCTGGGCGGCAATGCCCCCTTCCACCACACCACCCTGCTGCTTGCAGACCGGCAACTGACCGGAGGTAAAGATAAGGTCGCCATAGGCAGTGCCGTGGCTGTAGGGACCGATAGCGTCAGGTGCCGCTGCTGCTGTGATGATGCGTTTCATATAGCCACTCCTGTTTGTGCAATTTTTTTTGCAATCATGAATCTCATTTCGTTCAACATTATTTGCTTTTTATTTTATCCATTCAACAAAAAGATACAAAAGTGGCGTTTAAAGGCACCTTTCGGCCTCAATATAAACCGTGATCACCATCTTGATTTGAACAAAAGTACTCTTATGGGCATTGTTTATGACAGTTTCATTCAACTATATTTGCGCCGCTTTCCCACATCCCTACAAAAAAGAAGGTTTTAATGGACGCGCATAGCACTACACTCGCCAGCCCCGTGATGGGCACGCTGGAATGGAGAGAAGCAGTTCGCTTCGACAGCACCGACTGGGGCTGGATCATCATGAGCATCGGCATGGCCATCGGCGCAGGGATCGTCTTCCTGCCGGTACAGGTGGGTCTGATGGGCTTGTGGGTCTTTCTGCTCTCGGCGGTGATCGGCTACCCCGCCATGTACATGTTCCAGCGCCTCTTTATCAACACCCTGGCCACCTCGCCCGAATGCAAGGATTACCCCAGCGTCATCACCGGCTACCTCGGCAAGAACTGGGGTGTGCTGCTCGGCGCCCTCTACTTCGTGATGCTGGTGATCTGGGTCTTCGTCTACTCCACCGCCATCACCAATGACAGCGCCTCCTTCCTGCAGAGCTTCGGCGTCACCGACGGCCTGCTCTCCGAAAACCAGCTCTACGGTCTGGTGCTGATCTGCGGTCTGGTGGCACTGGCCTCGCGCGGCGAAAACCTGCTGTTCAAGATCTCCACCTTTATGGTGCTGACCAAGATCAGCGTGGTGGCCGTGCTCGGCCTGATGATGGTGGACAAGTGGGATGCGGCCAACATCACCGCCATGCCCGCTGCCGGTGACTGGATGAAGGATGCCATCATCATGCTGCCCTTTACCCTCACCTCCATCCTCTTTATCCAGAGCCTGAGCCCCATGGTGATCTCCTACCGCTCGCGGGAGAAGTCGCTGGAAGTGGCCCGCTTCAAGGCGATGCGTGCCATGAATATCGCCTTCGGCATCCTGTTCGTGGTGGTGTTCTTCTACGCGGTCTCCTTCACCCTGGCCATGGGTCACGATCAGGCGGTCAAAGCCTCCGAGGAGAACATCTCTGCACTGGCCATGGTAGCCCAAGGAATGCCCGGCCAGA
Source organism: Aeromonas sp. DNP9 (assembly GCF_001728955.1). Classification (NCBI taxonomy): domain Bacteria; kingdom Pseudomonadati; phylum Pseudomonadota; class Gammaproteobacteria; order Aeromonadales; family Aeromonadaceae; genus Aeromonas; species Aeromonas sp. DNP9. The sequence goes on from NZ_LYSQ01000015.1 coordinate 76,128, forward strand.
CCCTCAAGCTCCTGAGCCTGACCCTCAACATCTTTGCGGTAATGACCGCCTACTTCGGCGTCTATCTGGGCTTCCGTGAAGCCTGTCAGGGGCTGGCGATGAACCTGCTGCGCCGGGTGCTGCCGGAAAACCGCATCAACAAGGAATTGGTGGGCAAAGGGATCATGGTGTTTACCGTCATGCTCTCCTGGGGGGCCATCGTGCTCAACGCCCCGGTGCTGAGCTTCACCTCCATCTGCAGCCCCATCTTCGGTATGGTGGGTTGCCTTATCCCGGCCTATCTGGTTTATCAGGTTCCGGCGCTCCACAAGTACAAGGGCACTTCCCTCTACATCATCATCGTCACCGGCCTGCTGCTCTGTGTCTCGCCCTTCCTGGCGTTCAACTGATTGGCCTGAAAACCAAATTGCCAACAGACGAGCCACCTTCGGGTGGCCCGTTTTCATTGCTATTGCGCTGGTAACAGAACAAAAAGCCAAGGGGATCACAACTTGCAACCGGCCATCACCCAAGGGTGGCCGCTCGGAGTACTATTCAGGCAACACGACTCACGCCCGCACTCAGGTATCGAGGCTTAACATGAAATGGATTTTCAACCCTGCCATCCGGCTGGGCAATCAGCTCTCCTTCAAATACAAATTCCTGCTCTGGTCCTGCCTGATGCTGCTGCCACTGGCCTACAGCATGGCCAATCTGCTGGGGCGGCTGCAGGATGACAACGTCCAGGCCAACCGCGAGCTGGCGGGAGTGGTCAATCTCGCCCCTATTCCCGCCATCGAACAGGCCCTGCTCACCCATCGCAATCTGATGACCCGCCACGCCTATGAGGTGGATCCGGTCGGTGACGATCAGCTCAAGGCGGCCGCACAAGCGGTGGAGCAGAGCCTGCAGGCCTTTGCCGACACCCGCCAGAACAACCCCTCCTTTGAGGTGATCCAGCAGGGTTGGGCCGCCCTGCAGAGTGAAGCGGGCAAGCTGGAGGTGGAGCAGAGCAACCTGCGCCACGACAAGCTGCTGACCGAGGTACGCCACCTCTACAAGCACATTACTGCCAGTAGCAGCCTGATCCAGGATCCGGCGCTCGGTACCTACTACATGGTGATCCTCGCCAGTGAGCGGTTGCCGCAGCTGCGCGACCTGCTGGCTCAGGTGCGGGATCGCGCCGCCACCATCGCCGATTTCGGCCTGTTTCAGGCCGAGGGCTACAGCGGCCTGCGTTTTCGTCTCGACCTGATCAGCGCCACTCTGCAAGAGCTGGAGGCCGATCTGACTCTGCTCTACCAGATCGAACCGGCCTACCGCGCCGAGCTGGGTCAGCAAACTGATGCCCTGATACAGCTGGTGCGTCAGGGGGTCGAGACCATGGAAGACAAGATGATGAAGGATCAGCTGGTGCAGCTCTCCACCAAGGAGGTGCAGGCACTGGGGGATAAGATGGACGAGGCTATCACCGCGCTGGCAGGCCAGGTACGCCAGCGGCTGGAGGCTGATCTGCGTCAGCGGCTGGCCGCCAACCAACGCCACTTCTGGTGGGTCACAGCGCCGCTGACCGCCAGCTTGCTGCTCTACCTCTACCTGATGATCGGCGCCTATCTCTCCCTGCGCGAAACCGTGGCGCGAGTGCGTGATATTGCCGCCCGGGTCAACGCCCAGGATCTCAGCCAGCATATCGAGATCGTCGGTCAGGACGAACTGGCCGCCATCAGCCGGGATTACAACGTGACCCTGGAGACCCTGCGCACCCTGATGCGGCGAGTGCGGGAAAATGGCGTCACCGTGGTGGAGAGCGCCACCGACATCGAAGCCCGCACCTGCCGCTCGCAGGAGGTGATTGCCGATCAGCAAGGGGAGACCCATCAGGTCGCTACCGCCATCAAGGAGCTGGCTGCGACTTCACAAGACATGGCGGGCAACGCCCTGCAAGCCGCCCGCATGACCCAGGAGGCGCAGAACGTGGTCGGTCAGGGCGAGGATGTGGTGGAGCGCACCATCAAGGCAATCGACCATATCAACCGCGAAGTGCTGCGCACCGCCGACACCATAGGCCAGCTGGAACAGCAGTGCAGCCAGATTGGCGGCGTCATCAGCGTGATCCGTGGCATCGCCGAACAGACCAACCTGCTGGCCCTCAACGCTGCCATCGAAGCGGCCCGGGCCGGTGAGCAGGGTCGCGGCTTTGCGGTGGTGGCCGACGAGGTGCGATCTCTTGCCAACCGCACCCAGGGGGCTACCGTCGAGATCCAGCAGATGATTGAACAGCTGCAATCCGGTGCCCGCGCCTCGGTCACCGCCATGTCGGCGGCCAGCCATGAAGCGCAGGAGGGGGTCGGGCTGGCACAGGAGGCAAAGCAGGCTTTTGGCGCCATCACCGAGAAGGTGGATCGAATGGTCGATACCAACGCCATCATCGCCAGCGCCATCGAGCAGCAGGGCGCCGTGGTCAACGAGATCGAACGCAACGTGGTGCGCATCTCCGATGGCAGTGACGAGGCGCTGCAAGTGGCCAACGCCGCCCGCGATGCCGCCCGCCAGATCCACCAGCTCACCGAACAGCTGCGCGCCATGGTACAGAGCTTCGTGTTGTAACAGAGCGCTGACAAGCCGGGCTCAACGTGAGCCCGGCATTATCCCGGTCTCGCCCCTGCCCACAACATCTCGGTTGCACGGATCATCCAGAAAATCTCTGCGGCCCACTTGCCGGGCAAACGCCAACAAAGTAGTCTCGAACGAAAACAAAAATGCGGCATTCCTGACACGCACTATCGATGATGTCGAGGGAAGCCAAGCCGCCTGCGAACCACAGATTAAAACCAGCGTCACGTCATCTATCACCCGCTTCAAGCGAGGATTTACCCATGGCCAGATACCAGTTTTTTACCATTCCGGCGTCCAATCGGCAGCAATACACCTTTATCGACATGGCATCTCCGACTTTTCTGAGTGAAAAGGCGGCACTGCTGACCCAAGGATTCGAGGTGGAGGAGGACTTTATTGACGCGACCACTCCACAGGAGGCCGTCGAGAAGTACCAATCCAATTTTCTCTATGTGGCGGATGAGATAGGCAAGTCCGATAGCAGCTACGCCGCGGCCGTCGCCATGCTGGAGATTGGCAAGGGGTTATTGGGCAATAAAAACCGCTGAGATAAGGTACAGCGGTGAAGAGTAGTGGCCATCGTGGCAACGCGCCCGATGGCCATATGGCAAGATATCAATTCGGTAAGTCAGAAGCGCCCCAGCTGCTGGAGCATCTCGATCAGCTCCTCTTCGCTGCTCGGCTCATAGGCCAGCTGAAGGCTCGGCGCGGCGCCTCCCATCAGCATATAGACGTTGGTGCTGCAGTGGTCGTAGTGATACCACTTACCGTCGATACAGACGTCGGTATAGCATCTCGGGTCCCTTTTCAGTTCCATATGCACATCCTTTTGTTACATCTCCACAACATCACTTCTGACCGTAAGACAACCGACGGCCGAGTATCTTGATACAAATCAAGATGTGTAACGACGTCTATCAAGAAACTGAAAGGATGCTCGCAACAGCTTGAATCATGATAAGTAATGACGCTGTTTTAGAGCTGTTAAGCTTCCCGTCAGTCATGACAGCAACAATGGAAGATATCGGCTGTTTTACCAACATACCGGGTAAACGGGATAAAAACAGGATGACTTGATGGCGAGTCCACACATAGACCTCAACCTTTTTCGGATCTTCGATCGCGTCATGACCGAAAAAGGGGTATCAACAGCAGCCAGCAGCCTGGATATGACCCCTGCAGCGATAAGCCAGGCCATTCGCCGCCTTAGCGACCAGATTGGCGAGCCACTATTTCTACGGGAAGGGCGCGGGATCACTCCAACCAGCCGGGCCCTCGCCCTGCACAGGGAGATCCGCACAGCCCTCAATACCATGGAGCGCTCCCTGCAACTCAATCAGGAGTTTGATCCCGGCACCAGTCAGCGCGTCTTTCGCATCGCCAGCCATCCGGATCTGGATCTGCTCCTGCTACCCAGACTCCTTGCCCATCTCGCCGCAACAGCACCTCACTGCCGCGTCGAATCAGTCCCCGGGCTCTATGAGGAGCACCTTCGCCAACAAGCCCTTCGCCAGCACAATATCGACCTGATACTGGCCAGCACAGCATTGGAAGAGAGCGGCTTTTTGAATCAGCCACTGCTGAATCTGGAGCTCAGAGTGGTGTGCCGTGCAGCCCATCCCCGCATTGAACATCAACTCGATTTCGAAACCTTCTTTGCTGAAGAACACGTGGTATGGGACGTAAGACGCAAAGATGACTGGGTGATCCGCAGCCTGACCAGCAAGAACTTGTCACCACGCAAAATCGCCTATGAAAGCAACGCGTTGCTGACAGCGCTCTCTCTGGTCAGTCAGACCGACTGGCTCTGTGTCACCAGCCAATGGCATCTGGCCATGATGCGCCAGCCACTTGCCCTCAAGGACTTTCCTCTCCCCTGGGACTCAGCCCCCTGCCCCGTCTACATCAACTGGCATCAGAGTGCAAAACGAGACCCCGCACTCAGCTGGCTTATTCAACAGTTACAACTTCTCACCACAGCTGAACCCAATCGCTATGGTTTAACGCCTGCTTAACGATTGATTATTGCGAACTGCAATGATCGGGGATGCCGAACACGTTACGCTAACTGCGTGTAAAAAGTGATGCATCCTCTCTTTCTTATATAAAGATGATTGTCAGATGCCACACTATTAATTGATGTCGTATCAACGTCATCGATTAATCACATTTCTGATGACACTCATTCACCAACCAAAATAAAAACACCACAACATGATGAAAAAAATACTCCTGCCCCTATGTATAGGGATAGCTATGCCTGCCATCGCCAAATCACCAGACAATTCGGCATCATTACAGGATATGTCTGACCCACTTGCGGTATATAGCCAATGGGGAAGCGGCATTAGCGACGATGGTCTCAATCTGAAATTCGGCAACCAATATGACAGCGGTAGCCAAAACAAACGGGCTATGAATATCATCGAGGCAAAAGGAGTCATGGGTGAAGGCCTGGGCTGGTCTGATCATCAAAATCGTGACAACTCCCTCGACAGCCTGCGGCTGCGCAATTTTACCATCAATACCGAGAGCGGCCTCGGCACCCAGCTGGATATCATCTACAACTTTGATGAAAGTTATCTGGCCGAACAGAACGCATCTGTCTCCTATAGCCTGATTAAAGCACTGCCGGCCTGGGGCCCGCTTCAGCTATATCCTCTGGCTGGAATTGGCGCCAATATATCAATGAATCAATATATTGATAGCAATCGTAAACAGATCGATGCCGGTTATACTATTCCTGGCACTTTTTATCTCGTCGGCATGTATAGCAAACTGACTCTTAATGAAAAGTGGTGGTTGAATTACAATCCTATGTTTGCCAGTACCCTTTCAGGCTCAGAATTTTATAAAGAGAATGCCTTCGGTGATGGCGAAAGTGCCGCACTGTATCACGAGGTCGCACTCTCCTATCAATATTCAGGGCGACTTAACTTCAGAACTTTCATCAACTGGAACAATATTGCCGGAATTGAGGAAGCCGCCTATCGACTGGAGTTCAATTACCAGTTCTGACATACCTTGCCAATTATGCCTGGCAATTTCAAATACGGCAGGCTGCAATCTCCTGACTACACTTAGCCCTGCCGCCCAACACCACTACCTCTGGAGTAACTCTGATGAAACCAAGGTTTTCAGCACCCACGGTCGTCACTTTATTGCTGTCCGGCACCCTGCTTCTGCAACCCGCCTGGGCAGTCATCAATCCCAAACCGGCTAGCGAATTTACCATCAAGGCAAACCAGCAGGTGCTCACCACCCTGCCCTTCAATGACAAGCAGGATTTCGAGGATGCCCAGCGTGGCTTTATCGCCAAACCGGAGACCCTGACCATCAAGGATGACAAGGGCAACGTGGTGTGGGATCTGGAGCAGTACAAGACCTACATCGGGCTCGACAAGACATCCCCTGACACCGTCAACCCGAGCCTGTGGCGCAACGCCCAGCTCAACATGCAGTACGGCTTGTTCAAGGTCACCGACAAGATTTACCAAATTCGCGGCTTTGATCTCTCCAACATCACCTTTATCGAGGGCAACAAGGGATGGGTGGTGTTCGATCCACTGATCTCCCCGCAAACCGCCAAGGCGGCGCTGGCCTTCATCAACAAGACCCAAGGGGAGCGCCCGGTCACCGCGGTGGTCTACAGCCACTCCCACGTGGATCACTACGGCGGTGCCGCCGGTCTGTTCAACTCGCTGGACGAGGTGAAAAAGAACGGCGTCGAGATCATCGCGCCGGAAGGATTTACCGAACACGCGGTGTCGGAGAACGTCATCGCCGGCAATGCCATGGCCCGCCGCGCCGTCTACATGTATGGCGCCCTGCTGCCGCGCAATGCCCAGGGCAGCGTGAACGGCGGTCTGGGGCAGACCGTCTCCGCCGGCGTGCCATCGCTGCTGCTGCCGACCCGCTTTATCACCAAAACCGGTGAGACGCTGACGGTCGATGGCGTCAAGATGGTCTTCCAGATGACCCCGGGCACCGAAGCACCGGCCGAGATGAACACCTGGTTCCCGGACAGCAAAGCATTGTGGATGGCCGAAAACACCACCAACACCATGCACAACATCCTCACCCTGCGCGGTGCCCAAGTGCGCGATGCACTGAAATGGTCGAGCTTTCTCAACGAGACCATCGAAACCTGGGGTGATCAGGCCGAGGTCAAGTTCCAGAGCCACCACTGGCCACGCTGGGGCAATGCCAACATCGTTGACTACTTCAAAAAGCAGCGTGACCTCTACAAATACATCCATGACCAGTCAGTGCGCCTGATGAACATGGGCTATACCGGCGAGGAGATCTCCGAGCAGATCACCCTTCCCCCCGAGCTCAACAACTTCTGGCCGAACCGCGGTTACTACGGTACCCTGCGCCATAACAGCCGTGCCGTCTATCAGCGCTATATGGGCTGGTACTCCGGCAACCCCTCCGATCTCGACAACCTGCCACCGGAAATGGTCGGTCCCAAATATATCGAGTTCATGGGGGGCGAGCAGGAGGTACTGAAAAAAGCCAAGGCCTCGTTCGACAAGGGTGAATATCGCTGGGTAGCAGAAGTGCTCAAGCATCTGGTGTTTGCCAACCCGAACAACACAGAGGGCAAGCTGCTGCTGGCAGATGCACTGGAGCAGCTGGGCTATCAGGCTGAATCCGGCCCGTGGCGCTCCGTCTATCTGCAAGGCGCCTATGAGCTGCGCAATGGCGTTCCTAACGTTGGTGGAACAGTCACCGCCTCGCCGGATACCATCCGGGCCATGAGTCCCAGCATGCTGTTTGACTATCTCTCGGTGCGCATTAATCCCGAGAAAGCGGCGGGCAAGAAGATGGTCATCAACATGGCGTTCACCGACATCGGGGAGAAACATACCCTGAGTCTGGAGAACGCGGTGCTGAACCACACCACCCGCTATGCAGCCAAGCCTGATGTGACCATTACTCTAAGCAAGAAGACGCTGGATGATATCCAGCTCGGTCAGGGCACCATGGAGCAGAAGATCGCCAGCGGCGAGATCAAGATCGAGGGTGATCAGCAGAAGTTCAGTGACTTCGTCACGCTGCTCGACAAGTTCAACTTCTGGTTCAACATAGTGACGCCATGATGCAACGCTCCTTGCGCGCATGCATGGTCCTGCTCTGCCTCATCCCCGGGATGGGGCAGAGCTGTGGTTATGATGCCCTTTATCCCAATCCGTTCGAACAGAGCTGGCCCGGCACGGTCAATATTGCCATGGCGACGGCGACTGCGGTGAGCCGTGAGCAGTTACCCCCCTTGGCAGCCCTGACAGGCGAAGCCGGCTTCTCCCGTAGCCAGGCATGGCTCCAAACTCTCAAAAGTCGACTCCAGCAGGCAGGGGTAGGCGGCGGTATCTCCATCCTGCTTATCGACTCAGGACTCTGGTCCAGAGTACGAGGCAAGGAGTCTCTGCTGCTCCAGCTGCACACCAGCGGCCCAAACCCAAAAGACCGGGTGATGCTGCTGAGTGAAGCCGCCATCAACGCCATGTTGAATGGGTCGCTTACCATCGAGCAGGGACTGCAATTGGGAATTGTGGAGCTGCAAAGAGACGACAATCAGCAGTTGCAGCGGGATCTGCACAAGGCGCTGAGCTCGCAAACCTGACCGCCACAGGAGGAACAGATAGAACAAAGGGAGGCAAATGCCTCCCTTTTTTATGCCTTCACGGCGAACATCAAGCGCGGGCGCTTATTCGTCTTCCAGATAGGCGTAGCCTTGCAGGCCAAGCTCCAGCTCGTCGAGCAGGGCTTTGCGAGTGGCATCGTCCAGCGCCGGATGAGCGGCGATCCGCTGGTAGTTTTCGCGAATGACGGACGGATCGATGTTGACGTAACGCAGCAGCTGGTCGACGGTGTCGCCACGCACCACGTTGCGAATGTCCATCTTGCCCTCTTCGTCCAGCCACACTTCCGCGCAGTGGGTGTCACCGAACAGGTTGTGCAGATCGCCGAGGATCTCCTGATAGGCACCGACCAGGAAGAAGCCGACATGGCACTCTTCGTTCTCGCCATAAACCGGCATCGGAAGGGTGCTCTCGACCCCCAGACCATCGACGTAGTGCTCGACCTGACCGTCGGAGTCGCAGGTAATATCCATCAGGATGCCGCGACGGGTGAGCGGACGCTCGAGGCCAGCCAGCGGCATCACCGGGAACACCTGACCGATACCCCAGGCATCCGGCAGGGACTGGAACAGAGAGAAGTTGGCAAAGCACTTGTCCGCCAGCTTTTCACTCAGTTCGTCAGCCAGCGCACGGTGGTTGCGGTTGACCGGGTTGAGCATCTCTTTGAGCGCCAGACAGGTGTTCTGGTGCAGCATCTCGGCCCAGGCACGCTGTTCAAGGTTCAAGAGGCCCATGGTGTACTGGGTATTCACGTCACCCAGATCTGCCACCGAGTCATGGAAGATCTCCAGCAGGGAGGGATCTTCGCTGCGCAGATCCAGCCAGCCTTTCCACATGTTCTGCAGAATGGTCGGCGCATCTTCGTCCGGCGCGCTGATGTCGTTCATCTCCACCCCTTCGGCACCAATGATATTGGTGACCAGCACGGCGTGGTGGGCAGTCAGGGCACGGCCGGACTCGCTGATGATGGTCGGGTGCGGCAGATCGAACTCGCGGCAGACATCGCCGATGCCCCATACCACGTTATTGGCGTACTCGGAGAGGCTGTAGTTGGCGGAGCAGTGGCTCTGGGAACGGGTTCCCTCGTAATCCACCCCCAAGCCGCCGCCGACGTCAACGACTTCGATGTTGGCACCGAGGCGACGCAGTTCAGCGTAGAAACGGCCGCACTCGCGGATGCCGCCCTGAATGTCGCGGATGTTGGCGATCTGGGAGCCCAGATGGAAGTGCAGCAGTTGCAGGCAATCCAGCTTGCCCAGCCCGCGCAAACGCTCGATCAGCGCCAGGATCTGGGAGGCGGAGAGACCGAATTTGGACATGGAGCCGCCACTCGATTCCCACATGCCGGAGCCGGTGGAAGCGAGCTTGGCACGCACCCCGATGTTGGGCTTGATGTTGAGACGAGCTGACTCGTCCAGCACCATTTCCAGCTCGGAGGGCTTCTCCACCACGATGTAGACCTTGTGGCCCATCAGGTTGCCCAAGAGGGCGTGGCGGATATATTCGCGGTCTTTGTAACCGTTGCAGACGATCACCGAGCCTTGCTCATGGTGATGGGACAGCACGGCCAGCAGTTCCGGTTTGGAACCAGCTTCCAGGCCAAGCCGGGGCTTGTCGCTGTAGGACTGGCTGATGGTCTCGATGACACGACGCTGCTGGTTTACCTTGATCGGGTAAACGCAGAGGTAGTCCCCTTCATAGCCTGACTTCTCGATGGCCTGACCAAAGGCGTTGAACAGCGCATCGACCCGACTCTTGAGAATGTCGGGGAAGCGCAGCAACACGGGGGTGGTCAGCCCGGACTGACGCAACTGTTCGATGGCGTCAGAGAGCACAATATGCGCGTCAGGGCGTGATTTGTCGGGGGCGACGGTCACATGACCGGCGTCATTGATATTGAAAAAACCCGCACCCCAGTAGGGAACGTTGTAGACCTTCAAGGAGTCCTTGCTGGACCAGTTAGTCATGGGCTATGCCTCGCAAATGAGCGACCCAAAGTCGCCTTCGTTACCCTCAATCACATCCAGACCATCTAGTGCAGAGTACGGCGAGCGCGGCCATCACGAGACGCAGCCACCCAAACCAACGCTTTGCACATCGCGGCAAGCCAGAGGCTGCCTGGTGGATCTTGGGGAAGTAACGAGTCTTGATGTGGGGCTGGTGGCTTTACATCAAGCTCAACGGTATGCGGTGCCACTATGCCGTAGCGCCGCGGTACTTTGATGACAGACGACATCAGCCACGCCGTCAGTTCATCATTCGGCAGCGATCCCGACAGAAGGAGAGGGTTCCAAGGAAGAGAAGCGAAGGCGCCAGCACGCATGCGTGTTGATAGACGACAACAACCACAGCCCACCTCACCGTCAGTGACCGCCCATGACAAGGGAAGATGATGAGCCGGTGGCCCACTCGGTCAAATGAAGGATGAGAGTCTGTTGTTCTCCCTGATACCGGAGCCTAACCGGTATTAAAGAAACCATTCCCCAGCAGTGTCTGTCGTTTCTGCGTGCCTCGCCCTATAGGCGTATGATCGGTCGGGTTTCTGGCGGCTCTGCCTGCTTCAGGGTTGCCCTTGGATCGGCGCGGAGTGTACACACTTACCGCGGGCAGTGACAATAAAAAATAGTGTTCAAAATCCCCTTTTAATAAGTCGATCAAATCTTGCTGGCGGGCAGGCGGGCTCTGGGATGGCGCAGGTTATGCGACAGCCCGGTTTCCCCTTGAAAAGTGCGTGAAAACGCCATGATTGGGCTGACGCCTTGCTGTGCGGTCGCAGAGGGGAATTTGGCCGCCACCGCCAGCGCCTAAATATCGCAATAAATGCCACATTTATGCGATCTCCCTCCCGGACGTTGCGCCGCACATTCGCCGCTCTTCCCTTGCGTCAAAAAATGGGAAAAACCTGCGCTGACGCAATGAGTGCCCCGCACGGATTGGCCACAATGACCGCTCACAATCGGTTAGAGGCTGACTAATGGATACCCTGCTTGAGCGTTTTCTGCGTTACGTAACTTTTCATACCCGCTCCGATGAGACCAATCCAGCCTGCCCCAGCAGCGAAGGCCAACTGATCTTTGCCCGTGCCCTGCAAGAAGAGATGAAGGCGCTGGGGCTGAGCCAGGTCACCCTGGATGAAAACGGCTACCTCACCGGCTGCCTGCCGGGCAACCAGCCGGACGCTCCCGCCATCGGCCTGATTGCCCACATGGATACCGCCGACTACGAGGCGGAACACGTAGTACCGCAAATCATCGAAAACTATCAGGGCGGCGACATCTGCCTTGGCAAGGGTGACGAGGTGCTCGCCATCCGTGACTACCGCTTCCTGAAAAACTACCTGGGGCAGGATCTCATCACCACCGATGGCACTACCCTGCTGGGCGCCGATGACAAGGCGGGTATCGCCGAGATCCTCACCGCCATCGACCACCTGCAGGCCCACCCCGAGATCCCGCGCGGCGATATCTGGGTCGGCTTTACCCCGGATGAAGAGATTGGCCGCGGCGCCAACCTGTTCCCGCTCGACCGATTCCCGGCCAAGTGGGCCTATACCGTGGATGGCGGCGAACTGGGCGAGCTGGAGTATGAAAACTTCAACGCCGCCAGCGCCACGGTGCGTTTTATCGGCAATAACGTCCACCCCGGCACCGCCAAGGGGAGCATGATCAACAGCCAGACCCTCGCCGCACGCTTCCACGCCGCCATGCCTGCCGAGCAGACCCCGGAATGCACCGACGGGTATCAGGGCTTTTTCCATCTGGCCCAGATGAGCGGTACCGTGGAGGAGAGCACCCTGCACTACATCATCCGTGACTTCGACGACGAGCACTTTGCCGCTCGCAAGGCCGAGATGCAGAGCCGGGTGGCCGCCCTGCAGGCCGAGTATCCGAAGGCCCGCATCGAGCTGACCCTGACCGACAGCTATCGCAACATGCGCAGCCAGATCGAGCCGCACATGCATATCGTCGAGCTGGCCAAGGCCGCCATGGAGGCCGCCGACGTGGTGCCGAAGATCAAGCCCATTCGCGGCGGTACCGATGGAGCCCGTCTCTCCTTTATGGGTCTGCCCTGCCCCAACCTCTTCACCGGTGGTCACAACTTCCACGGCAAGCACGAGTTCATCCCGCTGCAATCCATGGAGAAAGCGGTCGCCACCCTGGTGGAGCTGGTGCGCCTCACCGCAGCCTGGCGAGGTTAATCGATTACCATGACAACCAAGGGGGGAGCCGGTTAACCGGCTCCCCCCTTGCTATCTGGCCATCCCCCATCAGGAAAGGGAAACCGGGGAGAGTCGCTCAGGAGCAACTGGCTGCCACTGCCATCAAACTGTCATCCCGCTGACATGTCGCGGGAACAGTGTCACATCATGCTGGGAGCAACGGATCGCCGGAGCCCCCCAGATGTTCACTATCGATACCCTGCTGACCCAGCACTTCCCCCGCCTGCTTGGCTACCCCCTGCTCACCCCGCTGTTAAAGCGGCTGCTGGGCTGGCTGCTCAACGAGCAGGCCTTTGCCGACTTTGCCGCACGCTATCCGCACCTGCGCGGCCTCGACTTTGTCGAGCAGGCGCTGACCCAACTCGATTTCGACTATCGGGTCAGCGAGGCGCAACTGGAGCATATTCCCGCCAGCGGCCGGGTTATTCTTGTTGCCAACCACCCCATCGGCTCGCTGGACGGACTGGCGCTGCTGCAACTGCTCGGTCGCATCCGCCCCGATGTGAAGATCGTCGCCAACCAGCTGCTGGCCCAGCTCGCGCCGCTACGCCCTTTGCTATTGCCGGTGGACAATATGGAGGGCAAGACCGATCGACAGGCCATCCTCGCTATGAATGAACACCTCGCCCATGAAGGGGCGCTGGTGATCTTCCCCGCAGGTGAAGTCTCGCGGCTTGGCCTCAAGGGGGTGAAAGATGGCCCCTGGCAGGCAGGCTTTATCAAGCTGGCCCAGCGCACCCGCACCCCGCTGGTGCCCATCCATCTGGGAGGGCGCAACAGCCTCTGGTTCTATCTCGCCTCCTGGCTCAACAAGCCCGCCTCCGCCCTGCTGCTGGTGCGTCAGCTGTTTCGCCAGCAGGGGCAGACCCTGCCGGTGACCATAGGGGCGCGCATTCCGCTCGGCAGTTTTCAGGAGCTGCCAGCCAAGACGGCGGCGCGGCTGGTGCGCAACCACCTCTACCGGATTGGCCGTGGCAAGGCGGGACGGCTGCAGACCGAGGCCCCCATCGCCCTGCCGGAGGATCGCCGCCAGCTCAAACAGGCCATCGAAAGCTGCGAACAGCTCGGCACCACCCCGGATGGTCAGGGGATCTACCTCTACCGCCGCCATGAACTGAGTCACTCGGTGATCCTGCGCGAGCTGGGGCGACTGCGGGAGATCGCTTTTCGCGCGGTGGGGGAAGGATCCGGCAAGCGGCGGGATCTCGATGGTTTTGACAACGACTATCACCACCTGATCCTCTGGGATCCGGCCCGACTCGACATTATCGGTGCCTACCGGTTCGCCCCGGTGGCGGAGTTGCTGGCCAGCAAGGGGAAGGATGGCCTCTACAGCCACACCCTGTTCGGCTTCGAGGATAAGCTGCTGCCACGACTGGAGCAGGCCATCGAGCTTGGCCGCAGCTTTATCCAGCCCGCCTACTGGGGCAAGCGGGGGCTCGATTATCTCTGGTTCGGCATCGGTGCCTATCTGGCCCGCTATCCCCGCTACCGCTACCTGTTTGGTCCGGTGTCGCTCTCCGGCAGCCTGCCGCCGGCGGCCAAGGATCTGCTGGTGAGCTTCTACCGCCAGCACTTTGCCCCCGAGCTGGCGCTGGCCCCCTCCCGCCGTCCCTACCCCGAGACGCAACCTCTGTTCGAGGGGGTGGATTACGGCGCCGATCTCAAAGCACTCAAGGCCCGCCTCGACAATCTGGGCTGCGCCATCCCTACCCTCTACAAGCAGTATTCCGAGCTGTGCGAGCCGGGCGGCGTCCAGTTTATGGATTTTGGCATCGACCCCGACTTCAACCACTGCATCGACGGGCTGGTGTGGGTCGATGTGAGCCGCATCAAGTCCCACAAGCGTGCCCGCTATATCGGCAGCCATCTGGCCGAGCCGCGCTCATAGCCCTGCAGGCGCCAGGCAAACAGCCAAAGGCAAAAAAGGAGAGAGAGGCCATGGCCTCCCTCTCCTTTCGCTCTCATGCTCAGCACCTTTTCGAGCCGTTAGGCACATCTGGCGTTACTCGGCCGCCTTGCGATCCGACTGGCCGAGATCCCGCTCAGGGGCGATGACGTCACGCACCCGCTGCTTGATCTCCTTGGCCTCGGGGAAGCCGTCATCGACCACCCGATCCCACACCTGAACCCCGCTCACCAGAATGCGGAACTCCCCCTTGCTGGCCGGCACCAGCGCCACCTCCCCCAGATCGCTGTCGAAGGTGGAGAGCAGCTCCTGCGCCAGCCAGGCGGCGCGCAGCATCCAGCGACAGAGGGTGCAGTAGCGGATTTCGATGCGGGGTTTGCTGATCAGGGTTTCAGACTCGGTCATGAGTGACTCCATAAAAAAGCGACAATGGCGGGAAGTGGCGTACTGCCGCCCAATGGCCGATCCCGGTTTGGTCAAATCAGTGCTGATCAACCCCATGAAAATCGGCCAGCCAATGGCGGGCAATGGTACGCATCGCCGATTCTGGCAGCTCGAACAGGCCGGGTGCAAGAGGGCCTGCCGCCAGCATCCGGATCCCTTCCATGATCTCCGCCAGCACCAGATAGACATATTCACCAATCACGGCGCCATGGACGAAGTTGACCGCCTCACCCCGGTTGAGCAGGTAGATCTGGGTACCATCCGGCCGGTTGAGGGCCAGCACATGGGGGCACACCTCTTCGCTCGGCCACGGCAACTGGGCCAGCGAGAAGGCAAACTCGTCGTCGGCCGAGGTGACCGAGGCGACCATGGTGCCGGGGCGCAGCGCCTGCAGATCCGCCAAATCCAGCGAGCCGTTGCCGGTAGAGCAGATCACCAGCTCGGCGCGGCTCAACGCCTCGGCCTTGGTGATCAAGCGAAAACCGTGAGAGAGCGCTTCGACCTGTCGCAGCACATCGGTCTCCACCAGCCCGAGATGGAGGTTGCGACAGCGCAGGTCGCGGGCGATGCTGCGTCCCACCTTGCCATAGCCAAACAGCACGGCTTCGCAGACGTTGAAAGTACGGTTGAGGTTACGAGCCAGCGACTCCGCGGAGTAGACCACGCTCAAACCAATCTGGATATCCTCGGCCTGCTTGAGGGGGCTGCGCGCCACCGACACCACCGGAGTCGCCAGCACCTCCTGCTCATAGCGTTGATGGCCGTTCTCGGTCATCTCCACCACCCCGAGGAAACGGGGGCCGAAGTATTCACTCAAGATCACCTGGGTTTTGGCAAAGTAACCACCAATATCGAGGATCAGCAACCGCTCGTGGGGGGCCACCAGCGGCGCAATCTGCTGGATGATACTGTCGGGATCATTGGTCCAGCGCCGGTTGAGGGGCAGCACCGGATAGTGCTGGGATACCCACTCCAGGGTCGGGCCGTGTACCGATTTCGGTTTGGGTAAAATGGCACCAATCCGCCCAATCTGGGAAAGCGCTTCGATAAAATGGGGGCGATCGGGAAGCAGGTGAGTGACCAGCAAAATGCAGAGACCATCGATACGTCCCTGTCCGGTGAAATGGCGAAAAAACAGATGCTCAGATCCTTGACTGCGCAACTGTGGCCTCCTTATGTGCCGCAAAGCAGGCAAACAGAACCCGGCGCGGCCGGGTTCTGTGTGTGTCCAAATAAAATGAAAAACCTTTTTATCTGAAACACATAGGTGGCTCAATCATTATCTGCCAAGAGTATGAGCGGGTATGCAAAAATGACTGTAATTGCCTGTTTTTCATGCAAAAATCAGTACAAAGAAGCAGCAGGCCACACCCACCACAGGCTGAGCCCAGTTCCCGCGGCAGCAAGCAATATCAGCCCACCCCAACGCACTGGCCACGGTTTGTCACACAACGCCCACTCCAGCAGTGGCAGCAACCAGACCGGCAGCAACACCACCAGCGGCACCTCCACATATTGCCAGGCCAGCATCTGGACGAAGGCGAGGGCCAGCGCCAGACCGGCGGGTGCTACCTTAATGCCAACAAAGGTGGCGAGCAGGGCGCGAAAACCGGCGAAAGCGGCCAGAGCACCGGCCAACTGGGCAATCAGCAGGCTACCATCGATGCCGATCACCAGCGCCAGCCAGATAAAGCCGAGGGCAAACCCGAGCCCCTCGCGGCTATCACAGCGCAAGGTGCTCCAGCCAAACCAGCCGATGGCGGGCAGCAGCGCCAGCCAGATCCGGGATTCGCTCGCCAATACCGAAGCCAATCCCTGCCACCACACCAGCGCACTGAACACAGCAAAGAGCAGCAGCGAGCCGCGCAGATCGTTCACCTGAGCCGCGATGGCGGGCACCAGCAGGGTTAACGGCAGCCACTGCCACGCTTTGGCCGGGATGCCATAGAGGCCGCCGAGCCAGGATCCCACCAGCCAGAGCGCCAGCGCGCCCCACAGATACCCCAGTCGCGGCCAGCGCCACGATAGCAAAGCGGCTCCCAGAGGAGCCGCCAGGGTTTGCAGCAGAAGTTCCGCGCCCATTACTTGCGCACGCCTTCGACAAACAGGTTGATGTTCATCTCGTCCGGGATGCCGGGCAGCATGTAGCTCACGCCAAAGTCACTGCGCTTGATGGTGGTGGAGGCGTTGAAGCCGCTGCGGTAGCCGCCCCAGGGATCCTTGCCTTCGCCAATTTTGACCAGATCGAAGGCCACTTCCTTGGAGACGCCGTGCAGGGTCAGAGTCCCTTTCAGCACGCCTTTATCCTTGGTGCCCTCGTAAGAGGAGCTGACGAAGGTCATCTTGGGATACTGCTTCACGTCGAGGAAGTCAGGGCTGCGCAGGTGCTTGTCGCGGGCTTCGTGATTGGAGTCGACGCTGGCGGCATCCACTTCAAAGCTCGCCTTGGCGGCCGCCGGGTTGGCGTCATCCATGCTGAAGGTGCCGCTGAAGGTGTTGAAGCGACCCACCAGCTCGGAGAAGCCCAGGTGACCCACCTTGAACTGCACTGTGGTGTGCGCCGCATCCACATCGTAATCCGCCGCCATCAGAGGGGTAGCCATAAACAGGCAGGAGGCCAGCAGAGCCTTGGTCATTTTCATCCGTTCGTTCCTTCATCTTGGGGTTCACATCAGTGGTTAAAATGCTAACCTCGTTCTGAAGATGAATAATCAGTGATTTATTAAATTCATTATTTACTGAGGATGGAAAATGGACCAGATCGCCGCCATGCGTACCTTTATCAAGGTGGTGGAGTGCCAGAGCTTTACCAAGGCCGCCAACCAGCTCGGCATCTCGGTCGCCATGGCCTCCAAACTGATGCAGCAGTTGGAGGAGTCCCTCGCCACCAGGCTGCTGTCGCGCACCACCCGTCAGGTCAATCCCACCGAAGCGGGGCAGTTCTACTACCAGCGCTCCCTCGCCCTGCTGGCGGAGTTGGAAGAGACCCACAGCCAGCTGACCCACCACAACCAGCAGCCGAACGGCACCCTCAAGCTCTCGGTGCCGATGGATTTTGGCTATCTGCACCTCTCCCCGGCCCTGCCGCTGTTTCGCCAGCGCTTTCCCGATCTCAAGCTCGATATCGAGTACAGCGACCGGCGGGTAGCGCTGGTGGAAGAGGGGTTCGATCTGGCGCTGCGGATCGGCCACCTCAGCGACTCCTCGCTGGTGGCGCGCCAGCTTGCCACCATTCGGGTCGAGCTTTGCGCCAGCCCCGCCTATCTGGCACGCAAGGGCAGACCGGAAAAGCCCGAGGATCTCAAGCAGCACGACTGTCTGATCTACACCCTGACCCAGCCGGAGTGGCACTTCAAGCGGGGAAACGAGCAGCAGAGCATCCGGCCACAGGGGCCGCTGCGGGCCAACAACGGGGTGGCGCTGACCCGCGCCGCTTGTGATGATCAGGGCATCATATTGCAGCCCACCTTTATCGTGGGGGATGCCCTGCGGTCAGGGCAGCTGGTCAGCCTGCTGCCGGAGTGGGACAAGGGAGAGGTGGGACTTTATGCGGTCTATCCGCACCGCCGCTTCGTCTCGGCAAAGGTGCGCTGCTTTATCGAATTCGTGCAGGAGCGCTATCTCGCCCCGCAACAGTGGGATAAGCCGGCATGATTGCCAGAGCAGAGGATACGGCCTGACTGTCCGGCCTGCTGGTCCGGCTTGAAACCTAACGCTGGTCGGGTGCGGTGGTGGATGCGGCAACAGGGGTGAGCTTGGCTAGCAGACGCTCCTGCTCGGGGCGCAACTGCCAGCGTGGCAGTCGGGTGCGGACAACCGACAACTGCTGCTCACTCAGGGCATAGGGGAGCGCCACCTCAAGCTCGGGGCAGTCAAACATGGCGGCCAGCTGCAGGATCAGAATGAGGTTTGCCTCGTCGGTCTTGTGCTTGTTGACCCGTTTGCGGATCTCGTGGCGCAGCTGGGTTTCGGGGTCCTGGGTCATCGCCTGCCAGCCGAAACCGAACAGCGGCACCAGCGCGCTAACAATCCCCAGCGCCGTCATCGGCTGCTTGGGGGGATGATAGAGTTCGTTGAGATCCAGCAGAACAGGATTCTGACGAACCTCACCCTCACCAAATAAAATCGTTTTCGTCATTGGATTACCCGTTATATTCCACTAGACTGCGCCGCATATTTTACCCCGATATGCCAACGAGGTGCTGATGCTAAGCGATATCGAGATCTCCCGCCAGTCCCCCCGTCTCTCCATTCACGCGCTGGCCGAACGCCTCGCTATCCCCCAGCACCTGCTCAGCCCCCATGGCCACTACAAAGGCAAGCTCAGCCTCGACCTGCTCAAGTCTCAGCCTAAACAGAGCAGCAAGCTGGTACTGGTGAGCGCCATCACCCCCACCCCGCTCGGTGAAGGGAAGACGGTGACCACCCTTGGCCTTTCCATGGGGCTCAACCATATCGGTCAACCCAGCATCGCCACTATCCGCCAGCCGAGCCTCGGGCCGGTATTCGGGGTCAAGGGGGGCGCTGCCGGTGGCGGCCACGCCCAGGTGGTGCCGATGGAGGAGATGAACCTTCACCTTACCGGCGATTTTCACGCTCTGACGGCGGCTCACAATCTGGCGGCGGCAGCCCTCGATGCCCGCCTGTTCCACGAACAGAAACTGGGTGCCGAGTTCACCGTCAAAACCGGCCTGCCGCGGCTCGATATCGATGGCGATAACATCCTCTGGCCACGCACCCTCGACATGAATGACCGCGCACTGCGCCACCTCACGATTGGACAGGGGGGCGCTGCCGATGGTGTGGAGCGCAGCGATCGCTTCGTCATTACCGCCGCCTCCGAGCTGATGGCCATTTTGGCGCTGGCGAGCGATCTGAAAGACCTGCGCCAGCGCATCGGCCGCATCCAGCTGGCCCGCGATATTCACGGCAAGCCCATTACCGCCGAACAGTTGGAAGTAGCGGGCGCCATGACGGTGCTGCTCAAAGATGCGCTGCAACCGACCCTGATGCAGACCACCGAGCAGACGCCGGTGCTGGTGCACGCCGGCCCCTTTGCCAATATTGCCCACGGCAACTCCTCGGTGATCGCCGATCGCATCGCCCTTGGTCTGACCGACTATGTGGTGACCGAGGCGGGTTTTGGCTCCGACATGGGGCTGGAGAAGTTCTTCAACATCAAGAGCCGCCAATCCGGTATTACCCCCGCCTGCGTGGTGCTGGTGGCCACGGTGCGCGGCCTCAAGGCCAACAGCGGCCTGCTCGATATCCGCCCGGGCCAGCCGCTGCCAGCCAGCCTGCAAGGGGAAGATCTGCCGACCCTCAAGCAGGGCTGCGCCAACCTCGCCTGGCATATCCGGAACGCCCGTCGCTACGGGGTGCCGGTGGTGGTCGCCATCAACCGCTTCCCCACCGACAGCGAGGCCGAACTGGCGCTGCTGGCCCATGAAGCGCAGCAAGCCGGTGCCTGTGGTGCGGCCATCTCCAACGCCTTCACCCAGGGTGGTGCCGGTGCCAGCGAGCTGGCCCGCGCCGTGGTGGCCGCCTGCGAGCAGCCAAGCAAGGTCAAACTGCTCTACCCCGATGAGATGAGCCTCGACGCCAAGCTGGCGACACTGGTGGAGTGCGGCTACGGCGGCCGCGGAGTGCAGCTCTCCGACAGAGCGCGCCAGCAGCTGGCCCAGCTCTCCGCCGAAGGGTGGGATCACTTGCCCATCTGCGTGGCCAAGACGCCGCTCTCCATCAGCCACGACCCGGCCCTCAAAGGGGTGCCGACCGATTTCGAGGTGCCCATCGACGAGGTGAAGCTCTGCGCCGGTGCCGGGTTCGTCTATGCGCTGGCGGGCCCCATCATGACCATGCCGGGGCTGGGCAGTCTGCCTGCCTATCGCCATATCGATATCGATGAGAACGGCGAGATAGTCGGTCTGAGCTGAGCCCTTCCACAACGCCAGAAACAACAAGGCCCCGCCAATTGCGGGGCCTTCTGTTATCCATGCATCAACTCTTAGAGGGTGAAGCGCTGGGTCATATGGTGCAGGGTGTTGGCCAGCTTGCTCAGTTCGACGCAAGCCTGGGCGATCTGATGAGCGCCCTGGGCATTCTCGTCAGCGGCATTGTGAATGTTGACAATGCTGCGGTTGAGCTCTTCGGTCACCGCATTCTGCTCTTCGGTGGCGGTGGCGATCAAGGTGTTCATGTCGGTGATGCGCACCACGGCACCATTGATGGTCTCGATACTGGTACCGGCATCCCGTGCCAGACCGACACTCTCCTGCATCTGGTGACGACTCAGCTGCATGGCGTTGCCCGCCTCGGCGGCGCGGCTCTGCAAGAGCTCGATCATCTTGCTGATCTCGGCGGTGGAGTCCTGGGTACGCTGGGCCAGGGAGCGCACTTCATCCGCAACGACCGCAAAACCACGGCCCTGCTCACCGGCACGGGCCGCTTCGATGGCCGCGTTAAGGGCCAGCAGGTTGGTCTGACCGGCGATATCGCGGATCACATCCAGCACCACGCTGATATTGGCGCTATCGGCCTCCAGCTGCTGCACCACTGTGCCAGCCTGCTCAATCTTGACCGACACCTCTTCGATGCTGGCAATCGAGCTGCGAACCACTTCGCTGCCAGCAGCAGAGGTGCGGGAGGCATCCTTGGCGGCGCTCATGGCATCCGTGGTGTTGCGGGCCACTTCGTTGACGGTGGACTGCATCTCGTTCATGGCGGTCGCCACCTGGGAGACTTCGTTCTGTTGGATGGCCATGCCGCTGGCAGACTGGCTGGAGATGGCGCTCACCTCCTCCACCGCGCTGCTGAGCTGGCTCACGGAACCGGCGATCTCGCTCACCAGATCGGAGAGGGAGCCCTGCATCCGGTTGATGGCAGAACCCAGCTGGCCCAGTTCATCGCGGTTGAAGCGGCTGTCACGGATCCACTGCTGCAGTTCGCCCTGACCCAGATCGCCATTGGCAATACGCTGGGCCTGACGGGCCAGCATGATCAGCGGGTCGCGGATCTGGCGGGTCAGTACCACGGAGAGCACCACCACAAGGATCAGACCAATCACCAGCGCGATGGTGACACTCAGATTGGCGGATTGATAAGAGTCGACAATATCGCTGCGGGATTCAGACGCATAACCATGGTTAATCTGGATAAGGGAGGCCACTGACTTGCTCAGCGCGGTGTAAAGGGGTACCCCCTCTTCAAGGAAGATGCGTTGGGCTTCGGCAAGCTGATCGCTGTCTTGCAGCTGTTTGACTCGCTGGTGCAGGGCGACGTAACGATCCCAGTCAGATTTCACCGTATCGAAGGTACGGCGCTCCGCCACATCCTCAGGCCAGATCGTCTTGTCATGGGCAATCAGCTGCTGCGCGATCGCGTTAAGCTGCTGACTGGCAATATTCCGATATTCAGCCCTTTTCAGCGGCTCGGCAGCCACCACGAAATAACCCAGCTCATAACGACGCAACTCACCGAGAGAATCCCCGATCGCGCTGGTGCGATTGACCGCTGGCAAGATGCTGTCGGTAAACCGGATGGCAACATCATTCATGTTGCCAAACTGGACAAGGGCAAAACCGCCGATAAAGGCGACCATCAAACCGAGCACGGCAAAGCCGGCGGTGAGTTTTTTGCCTATGGTCATGGAACTGGTATTCATGGGATATCCTGGTGGTCGTTAAATTCGTAGCACTCGTCCGGTTCACGCCCTCCTGGCATGAACTATCTGGCCACCTGTTCAGTGGCGCACCATCCAACCTTGATGAATATCTCTGAATTCCATGAGCGGCAGCGAGAGCCGTGAGGGGGCGCTAGAGTAACCGGATTGTGACGGTTCGGAAAGAGTCTATCCGGTTACTTTTTGTAAGGTGAAAACGAGGGATTTATCGTGCTCGATTAAATATACCGCTCAGATGAATAAATCGGAAAAATACATAACGTTTGCATAAGGCAAGCCGCGCGGGTCAAGCCGTTGCAGGCCGCTACTCTCATCCAAGAACAATGAAAAACGCCAGCAATGGCTGCTGGCGTCTCGTTTATTCAGCGTAGCGGTTACAAAACAACCGCCATCTTATCCACGCAGGCCACCGAGAAATTCGGCCCGGGTATCGGGCTGGGTCTTGAACACACCGCCGAGGGAGGTGGTGGTGGTATAGGAAGTCGAATCCATCACCCCGCGCGCCTTGACGCAGTAGTGGGTCGCCTTGATGCTGATGGCCACGTCCTTGGTACCGAGCAGGGTCTGCAACGCCAGCAGGATCTGCTGGGTCAGCCGCTCCTGCACCTGGGGACGACGGGCGAAGAACTGCACGATGCGGTTGATCTTCGACAGACCAATCACCTTGCCACGAGGGATATAGGCCACATGGGCCATGCCGTCGATGGTGACGAAGTGGTGTTCGCAGGTGCTGGTGAGGCTGATGTCCCGCACCATGATCATCTCGTCCACCTGCATCTTGTTCTCGATCACCGTCACCTTGGGAAAGGTGGAATAGTCGAGGCCGGAGAAGATCTCGTTGACGTACATCTTGGCGATGCGGTGCGGCGTCTCGGCCAGACTGTCATCGGTCAGATCCAGCCCCAGTGTCTCCATGATGGAGCGCATATGGCCTTCGATCTTCTCCCGCTTCTGCTGGCTGTTAAGCTCGTTGGTGACCAGGGGGGTTTCCAGTCCCTGGGCTTCGAGGGCAGCCCTGACCAGCAAGGCTTCCGGACTTAAGGTTGTCATTATCTTCTCTCCCACGCTCAGGGACTGTGAGGGCCGCTCAAGGAGCAACCCCTTATGTTATGGCGGCATACAGGGCCGACGGTATCGCTGTAATGGTCGCCACACGAGATGTAACGGCCATCTGTTATGGCGGCATAGTAAACGGCCATTGCCGCCAAGATTCAAGTCAACTTGTGCGTCACCTCATACTTTATGGCCATCTACCCCCGTTTTTGCGCCGATTACCCCGAGATTCCCTTGAGATAACCTGCCCATACCCGGGGATTTTTGTGATAATCCCGCCTTCAATCATAGAAAGAGGTCATGACAATGGGATTTGATACCAGCGGACTACTCCCCTTAAGCGATGCCCTGCAAGGGATGCTGGAACAACTCGCCTGCTGCTGCGACAGCGAGCAGCAGCCCCTGCCAGAGGCCCTTGGCCGGGTTCTTGCCAGCGACATCGCCTCTCCCCTCGCCGTGCCCCCCTTCGACAACTCTGCTATGGACGGTTATGCCGTGCGCCTTGCGGATCTCGCCAGCGGTACCCCGCTCATCATGGCGGGCAAGGCGTTTGCCGGTCAGCCCTATCAGGGTGAATGGCCCGCCGGCCACTGCGTGCGGATCATGACCGGCGCCTCGGTTCCCGCAGGCACCGATGCGGTGGTGATGCAGGAAGAAACGCAGGCCGACGGCGATCGGATCACTTTTCTGGCACAACCCGAACCGGGCCAGAATATCCGCCGCGCCGGCAGCGATATCGGCAAGGGGGCCTGTGTGTTGCAAGCTGGCACCCGCCTTACCCCGCGCGAGATGCCGCTGCTGGCCTCCCTCGGCGTGGCAACCGTCGCGGTGCGCCGCCCGCTGAAAGTGGCCATCTTCAGCACTGGCGATGAGCTCAAGCCGGTCGGCACCCCGCTGGCCCACGGCGATATCTATGACTCCAACCGCTACGGCGTGCGGGCCATGCTGGCGCGCATGGGCTGCAACTGCCTCGACCTTGGCATCATCCCCGACGATCCGGCCCAGCTACGCGCCGCCTTTATCCGCGCCGACGAAGAGGCCGATGTACTCATCACCACCGGTGGCGTCTCGGTGGGGGAAGCGGACTTCACCAAACAACTGCTGGACGAGCTCGGCGAGATTGGCTTCTGGAAGCTGGCCATCAAGCCGGGCAAGCCGTTTGCTTTTGGCCGTCTGCCCCGCGCCTGGTTCTTCGGCCTGCCGGGCAACCCCGTCTCCGCCATGGTCACCTTCGATCAGCTGGTGCAACCGGCGCTGGCCAAGCTGGCGGGCCAGCACTTCGAGCGCCCGCTCCAGCTGCAAGCCATTGCGACCGAGCCACTCAAAAAGAGCCCGGGCCGACTCGACTTCCAGCGCGGCATTCTGAGTCAGGGAGCAAACGGCCTCGAGGTGCGCAGCACCGGCTCGCAGGACTCCGCCGTGTTCAGCTCACTGTCGCGAGCCAACTGCTACATCGTTCTTGAACGGGAACGGGGCCGCGTTGCCGCGGGCGAGACGGTGACCGTGGAGCCATTCGGGGGGTTGCTGCTGTGAGCGAGATCCTGAGCGACGCCGAACTGTTGCGTTACAACCGCCAGATCATCCTCAAATCCTTCGATTTCGAGGGGCAGGAGGCGCTCAAGCAGGCCAGGGTGCTGGTGATCGGCGCCGGTGGCCTTGGCTGCGCCGCCAGCCAGTATCTGGCGGTGGCCGGGGTTGGCCAGCTCACTCTGGTCGATTTCGACAAGGTGGAGCTCTCCAATCTGCAGCGTCAGGTGCTGCACAACGATGAGCGCATCGGTCACTACAAGGTAGACTCCGCAGCGCAGTCCCTGCGCGCCCTCAACCCCTGGCTTGAGGTAGAGACCCACACGGCCGTGGCCGATGAGGCGCTGCTCGATACCCTGCTGCCCCGACACCAGCTGGTCTTGGATTGCACTGACAACCTGACCATTCGCAACCTGCTCAACCAAAAGGCGCGCCAGCACAGGGTACCGTTGGTCAGCGGCGCCGCCATCCGGCTCGAAGGTCAGCTCTGCAGCTTCACCTGGCAAGAAGATGAGCCTTGCTACGCCTGCCTCAGCGCCCTGTTTGGCGAGCAGGCCCTCACCTGTGTCGAAGCCGGGGTACTCGCCCCCGTGGTGGGATTGGTGGGCAGCCTGCAAGCGCTCGAAGCCATCAAGATCCTGGCCAGCATGGGCAAGAACTACAGCGGCCGCCTGCTAATGATCGACGGCCTAAGCGGCACTTTCCGCGAGATGAAGCTGCCCAAGCGCCCCGACTGCCCCGTCTGCTCCCATCCTTGACGCAAACGGGATCAAAAAAGCCGAACCCTGTGGTTCGGCTTTTTTGTATCCCGGACCCACGTTCAGTGGGTGGAGAGGATCCGCTGCAGCAGGTGGTTGAACCCCGAGGGATCTTCCGCTGGCCAGGCGTGGTGGCCGTTGGGAGTGTGGATGGTGGCGTTGGGCAGGGCGGCAAACTGCTCCACCCGTTTGGCGAGCGGCAGGTAGTCATGGCTGGTGGAGATGATGGCCACCGGCTGCCAGATGCTGCCGAGTCGGGCGCGTACCGACCAACCAGGTAGCGCCTCCAGCAGTGCCTTGTAGGTTTTCTTTTTATTGCGCACGAAACGCAGCCGGAAGGTATGGCGCACCTGGGCGAGATCCGGGCCCGGGAAAAGCTCGCGTCCCAGCCACCAGGCGAGCGGGCGCATGCCAAACCAGCGCAGCCACTTGAGGCGCTGGGCGTAACGCTCCTGCTCTTTGGGGGTTTCCAGCAGAAACTCGCTAAAGCCGTTGACCAGCACCAGCCCCTGCACCTTGAGGGGCAGTTGCAGCGCCAGCTCCAGCGCCACCATGGCCCCCAGCGACAATCCCACCACCCATGCGGGTTCTGGCTGTGCATCGAGCCAGCTCACCACATCGGCTGCCAGGGTCGCAACATCGAACGGCCCCTCCTGCATGCTCTGCCCGTGGCCGCGCAAGTCCAGTGCCACCACCCGGTAGTGTTCGGAAAACAGTTCGATCTGCGCCTGCCAGTCGAGGCTGGAGGAGCCCAGCCCGTGCAGCAGCAATAGCAAGGGGCCCTCCCCCGCGCTGCGCAGGGCAAGACCGTTGAATTTCATCACCTGATTGCGGCGCATCAGTGTATTGCCTCCCGACTCATCACCTGAACCATCTCTTGTTGTTATGTTGCCCGTGGCCATCCTGCCACGTTATCAGCACGGCGCCCAATCAGCCTTCGCTGACCAGACTCACCGCCTTGATGTAAGCGTAGATCTGCTGCTCCGGCGCCAGCGCCAGCCGCCTGGCGGAGCGGCTGGTGATCCGGGCCAGCAGTATCTGCTGACCCAGCGCCAACTGCAACAGGGTCTGGCCGGGGCGCACCTCGCGCACCGCCAGCAGACGGGTGACGAGACAGTTGGAGAGACTGGAGTGCTCGATGGGGGCGGTGGCAATCACCACATCGCGCCCCGCCACCTTGATCTGCAAGGGGCCGCTCTCGTCCGGCACATGGGTCATGGTAACCCGCAGCTGCTGCTCGCCGAGTTGCAGGGTCGCCATCTGCTCGTCATCATCGTAGTGAGAGAGGGTCGCCGCTAGCATCACCCCGGCATCGTCACGGCTGGCGAGCGAGAGATCAGTGCGGGCGAAGATCTCGCTCGGCCTGCCTTGCGCCTCGACCCTGCCACCTTCCAGCAGCACCAGCTGATCGCAGAGCAGGCTCACCTCCTCCATGGCGTGGCTGACGAAGATCATCGGGATGCCGCTCTCCTGCTGCAACCCCTTGAGCACATGGGCCTGATGGATGCGGCTGCGCCGATCGAGCGCCGAGAAAGGCTCATCGAGCAGCAGCAGATCAGGCTCGGCCAGCAGCGCCCGCCCCAGCGCTACCCGCTGGCGTTGGCCGCCAGACAAGGCATGGGCAGGTTGCCACAGCAGATCGGCAAAACCGAGCCGCGCCGCCAGCGCTTCGGGCTGCCAGCGCCCTCGCCCCTTGCGGGCCGCCAGTTGCAGATTGCCGAGCACCGTCAGATGGGGGAAGAGGCGCGAGTCCTGAAACACCAGCCCGATCCGGCGCGCTTCGGGCAGCAGTTGAGCGCACTCCCGATCGCGCCACAGCAAGCGATCCCCGTGTTGGCGATCGAGCCCGGCGATAATGCGCAGCAGTGTACTCTTGCCGCAGCCGGAGGGGCCAAACAGGCCGAGGATCCCCCCCAGTTCGAGGGTCAGTGCGCAATCGAGGGTAAAAGGGCCAAACTCGCGCCGGGCATTTAGGTTCAGGGCATGGCGGTGCGGCTCGTTCACTGGCGGCATAGTGGCGGGCTGGTTCATCCGAACACTCTCCGCTGTCTGCGCTGCAACACGCCATAGACCAGCACCAGCATCACCAGCGAGAAGGCCATCAAACCGCCCGCCAGAATATGGGCGTTCTGATAATCCATCGCCTCCACATGATCAAACAGGGCGATGGAGAGCACCTGGGTTTCGCCGGG
This sequence comes from Aeromonas sp. DNP9, assembly GCF_001728955.1. Taxonomy (NCBI): domain Bacteria; kingdom Pseudomonadati; phylum Pseudomonadota; class Gammaproteobacteria; order Aeromonadales; family Aeromonadaceae; genus Aeromonas; species Aeromonas sp. DNP9. Next base: position 104,151 of record NZ_LYSQ01000015.1, read on the forward strand.
GATATTGCCGCCAATCATCAGCACCACGCCAAACTCACCCAATGTATGGGCAAAGCCGAGGGCCGCCGCCATCACGAAGCTGGGCAGGGTCATCGGCAAGATGATGTGGAAGAAGCGCTCCAGCGGGCCGAGTCCCAAAGTAGCGGCGGCCTCCAATTCCTTGTTGCCCATGTTGACGAAGGCGGAGGTGAGCGGCTGCACTACGAATGGCAGCGAATAGAGGATGGAGGCAAACAGCAGGCCGAGAAAGCTGAAGGCAAGAGGGGCACCAAAGGTGTCGCGCCACCAGGCGCCGAAGCCATATTCAGGGGAGAAGGCGAGCAGCAGATAAAAACCCAGTACCGTGGGGGGCAGCACCAGCGGCAGCGCCACCAGCGCTTCCACCAGCGGCCGCAGGCGGTTCTGACTGCGCGACAACCACCAGGCCAGCGGCGGAGCCAGCAACAGCAAAATCGCTGTGGTACTGGCTGCAAGCTTCAGGGTGAGCCAGACCGCCAGCAGATCCCCTTCACTCATTGCCGACCTCCCGGTTGATAAATGCCCCCAACGGCATGGTATCCATCCTTATTGCAAAGAGTGGCCGACCCGAAGGCCGACCACTCAGGGTATCGCATCAGGCCCATCCCCTTATTGGGGCAAGGCATAACCCGCTGCCTTGATCTGCGCCTGACCCGGCCCCTTGAGCCAGGCGACCAGCGCCTCGACCGCGGCGCCTTTCTTCAATACCAGCCCCTGCTGCTCGATGGGGGGATAGAAGCTCGCAGGCACTGCCCAGGCTTCACCAGTCTTGTCCGCTTCCACCAGATTGGCCCAGGCGACAAAGCCCAGCTCGGCATTGCCAGTGTCGACAAATTGCCAGGTCTGGCCGATATTGGCGCCGGTCAGCAACCGGTACTGCTTGGGATCGATCTTGAGATGGGTGAGGGTAGCCATGGCGGCTGCACCATAGGGAGCTGTGCGGGCATTGGCGATGGCGAGGTTGCCTTTCCAGCTACGCAGGGTCGCCTCGTCAGGGGCCGGCCCCCCCTTCTTCCACAGCCCCAGCTGGCCGATGGCGTAGGTGAAGCGATCGTTCCCCTTGCCCTCTTTTTCCAGCTTCTCGGGGGTCGCCGCATCGGCGGAGAGGAAGAGATCGAACGGCGCACCGTGGCTGATCTGGGTGTAGAGCACTCCGGTAGCGGCTGACGATATGGCCAGGGTGTGGCCGGTCTTGGCGGTGAACTCCTTGCCGATACGCTCGATAGTGCCCTTGAAGTTGGCCGCCACGGCCACTTTCACTTCATCGGCCTGCACGGCACCAGTATGCAAGGTGGCGGCGCAGACGCCGGCGATGACAACAGATAACAGCGGTTTCATTCCCTTTCTCCTGATGGGGCCCGCACATCCGCGCCCCTTGACGGGGCCGTGGTTCCCGTTGAACCTGCGCCCCTCGTAATGAACAGGTCAGGCTTGCCAGCGGGCAGCGGCGGCGTTGTCGCTCTCCTTGGCCTCGACCCAGCGTTGCACACCCTCGGCGGTCAGCTCTTTTTTCCAGAACGGCGCCCGGGTTTTCAAGAAATCCATAATGAAGTGACAGGCATCAAAAGCAGCGTCACGGTGGGCGCTGCTCACCGCCACCAGCACGATTTGATCGCCAAGCCACAACTCGCCGATACGATGAATGAGGGTACACTCCTGCAGCGGCCAGCGGCGACGGGCCTCCTGCACGATATCGGCCAGCGCCTTCTCGGTCATACCGGGGTAGTGCTCGAGGGCCAACCCCTTCACCTCTTCCCCCTGATTGAAGTCGCGCACCTTGCCAACGAAAGTGACGATGGCGCCACTATCGGGGCGGGTGGCGAGGCGGGCATATTCGTCCGCCAGCGAGAAATCGGCCCGCTGCACCAGAATGCGATCGGTCATGGTTGCCTCGCTCATCCTTAACCTCCAGTCACCGGCGGGAAAAAGGCCACTTCATCGCCATCGTTGATGGGAGTATCGAGGGGCACCAGGGTCTGGTTGACCGCCACCAGCAGCTTGCCAACTTCCAGCGCCAGCGCCCACTTGTCGCCGCGTTCACAGAGCGCCGAGCGCAGTTGTTCGGCAGTGGCGTAGTCGCACGGCAGGCTCAGCTCATCGCAGGCCACCAGCTCTCTTACTTGCGCAAAAAACAGTACCTTGATCATGCTTGTTCCCCGCTCGTTGACCCCAGCTGAAAATGGCCGGACTTGCCGCCCTTTTTCTCTACCAGCCGCACCTGTTCGATCACCATGTCCTTTTGCACCGCCTTGCACATGTCGTAGATGGTCAACGCCGCTACCGACGCGGCGGTCAGCGCCTCCATCTCCACCCCGGTCTTGCCGGAGAGCTTGCAGAGAGTGCGGATATGCACCTTGTGCTGCTCTGGCAGCGGCACTATCTCCACCTCAACTTTGGTCAAGGCCAGCGGATGGCAGAGGGGAATGAGATCGGCGGTCTTCTTGGCGGCCATGATGCCTGCGATGCGGGCGGTGGCGAACACGTCACCCTTGTGGTGCTGGCCGCTCAGGATCAGCGCCAAGGTCTCGGGGGCCATGGCAACAAACGCTTCGGCGCGGGCTTCGCGCTCGGTCACCTGCTTGTCGGTCACATCAACCATATGGGCTTCGCCGCTCTGGTTCAGATGCGTCAGGTTGGGCTGGGTCTGCTTGGGATCGGTCTGGTTCATCGTTTGCTCTCAGAGGTGGGAGACAAAGTTGCACGGCTTGGTGCGGGCATCGAGCTGATCGCGGATCAGTTGCTCCCAACCCAGCTGGCAGGCGCCGGTGGAGCCCGGCAGACAGCAGATCAGGGTGCGATTGGCGAGTCCCGCCAGCGCACGGCTCTGCATGGCGGAGCCTTTAATCTCGGCAAAAGAGAGTTGACGGAACATCTCGCCAAAACCCTGTACGGTGCGCTCGAACAGCACACCGACCGCTTCTGGTACCCGGTTCTGTTCATTGAAGCCGGTACCGCCGTTAATCAGTACCACCTGCACCCCCTCATCTGCGATCCACTCGCTCACCCGCGCCCGGATGCGAAACAGGTTGTCCGGGCAGAGCGCCCGATCGGCCAGCTGATGGCCCGCGTCGGTAAGGGCCGAGACCAGATAGTCGCCCGAGCTGTCATCGGCGGCAGTGCGGCTGTCGGAGACCGTCAGCACGGCGATCTTGAGAGGGATAAATGCGTTGTGTTTCTGTCCCATCGGGCAGCTCCTTGTGGCTATGGGCCGTCAACGAGGCAGGAAGAGAAGGGGTATGAGAGGCCAGCTGTCAGGGCGCAAAAACGGACGCAGACAGGGGTGACCAACTTGCTCAAGCGTGTGACGGCGGGCTGATTCTATCAAAGGTTTCACGAGATATGGGATTTAAAAGACACACAAATCTGATGCTTGTCCCATATATGAACAAAACGCAGGCCGGGCAAACCCGGCCTGTCGTCGCAGGATCAGAATCCTTTCACCCCGGTCATGTCGGGCAGCTGGTGAGCAATCCCCTTGTGACAGTCGATACAGGTGGCCTGCCCCTCCTTGCCGAGGTTGGCCGAGTGCATCTTGGCGGCACGCTGCCCCTGCAGGGAGAAGTCCATGTACTCGAAATTGTGGCAGTTGCGGCACTCACGCGAATCGGTCTCTTTCATCCGCTGCCACTCCCGCTCCGCCATCTCGCGCCGGTGCGACTCGAACTTCTCGCGGGTATCCACCTTGCCGGTGATCATGCCCCACAGCTCCTTGGAAGCCTGCACCTTGCGGATGATCTTGTAGGTCCACTCATGGGGCACGTGGCAATCCGGGCAGCTGGCCCGCACGCCGGAGCGGTTGGCGTAGTGAATGGTGTCGCGGTACTCCTCGTACACGTTGTCCTTCATCTCGTGACAGCTGGTGCAGAAGGCCTCGGTGTTGGACGCTTCCATGGCGGTGTTGAAGCCACCCCAGAAAATCACGCCACCAAAGAAGCCCATCAGCAGGATGACCCAAAGAGCCGCCTTCGACGGTGACTTGAAGGTGGTCCACAGACGCTGGATAAAGCCGGGTAATTTCATCTATGGATTCCTCAGTTCAGCGCTTCAACCGGTTTAAAGGTATTTTCCACCAGCGGCTTGGCATCCGCTTGCGGCACATGACACTGCAGGCAGAAGTAGCGGCGCGGCGACACTTCACCCAGGGTCAGGCCGTCGCGGGTCTCGAAGTGAGTCGGACTGATCTTGGGAGCCTTCATGGCACTGGCATTCTTGAAGCTGTGGCAAGCCAGGCATTTGTTGACCTTGGTATCCACCTCGTAGTTGCGAATGTCGTGAGGGATCAGCGGCGGCTGATGCATGTACTGGCGATCGTAGGGCGCGCCATCCTTGCGGAAGTTTTTCAGGGGCGCTGCGGTGGCATCGGTCACCAGATCGGTGGCGCCACGCTCGGACTTGAGGCCACCGGTACTGTTGGTGATCTCGGGGGCTGCAGCCATCAAGGATCCCGCCATCAGGCAGGCCAGCATTGCTCCAATCAGCTTTTTCATTATTTGTTCTCCGACGTTTTTTCTGCCTTGACGGCAAAACCTACAGTGATTTCAAAAACTTGTTCCGCGCAGACATCGATGCAGCGGCCACAGTTGGTACACTCCTGAGCCGCAATCAAGGGCCCGTGACCGCGCTTGGCACCGTGAACAGGCCCGCGCAGGATGGGACGCTCCGGGCAGACCGCATAACAATCCATGCAGTTGTTGCACCGCTCGCGCCCCTTGGCAGAAATCTTGATAAATCCGACCCGGTTGACCAGGGCATAGAAGGCCCCCACCGGACAGAGATGACCGCACCAGCCCCGCTCAACCACGAAGAGATCGAACAGGAACAGCGCCGCCAGCAGGGCCCAGCCCGCCCCCATGCCAAACAGCAGACCACGCATGGCGAGCGACACCGGATTGACCAACTCCCACGCCATCACCCCGACCACCGCAGGCACCACCAGCACCATGACCAGCAGCCAGTAGCGGGTCGCACGGCTGAACTGGCCATTGCCCTTGAGGCCAAGGCGCCCCCGGAGCCAGGCTGCGGCATCCGTGATGAGGTTGACCGGACAGACCCAGGAGCAGAACACCCGCCCCCCGACCAGCCAGTAACCGGCCAGCACAATGGCAGCACCGAGCCAGAGGGTGGTGATGGGCCAGTGGCTCGCCGCCAGCGACTGCAACAGCGTGAGGGGATCGGTCAGCGGCACTGTTTCCAGCAACAGCGAGCTGGAAAGGTTGCCCTTGAGGATCCAGATGCCCGCCAGCGGCCCCAGCAAAAACAGCGCGAGCACGCTCAACTGACTCAGCCGACGCAGCAACAGGAAGCGGTGGGAACGCCACCACCCCAGCTTGATGCGAGCCTCTTCCCCCGGATAACGACTCATAACCCCTCCGGTTTGCGGGTGGGCAGGGTGAGCCTGTCGCCGATGAGCGACTTGTTCCCCGCCTTGGCCTTCTCTTCCCAGCCAAGCCGGTAGTGATGACCCAGCTCACCTTTGGCGAGCTGGCGTGGCACCACCTTGATGGCCGCTTCCTCCAGCACGCAGGCATGCTCGCACTTGCCACAGCCGGTGCAGATATCGCTGTGCACCGTGGGCAAGAACATGGCGTGCTTGCCGGTGCGCTGGTTGTGCTGCAGATCCAGGGTGATCGCCTTGTCAATCAGCGGGCAGACCCGATAACAGACATCGCAGCGCAGACCCAGATAGTTGAGACAGGTCTCGTGATCGATGAGCACTGCTACCCCCATCCGCGCCTGATCGATGTCGGTCATCTGCTGATCCAGCGCCCCGCTCGGGCAGGCCACCACACAAGGGATGTCATCACACATCTCGCAGGGCACGGTACGCGCCTTGAAATAGGGGGTACCAGTGGTCACAGGGTCAAACAGCCGGGCGAGCTGGAGGGTGTCGTAGGGGCAGGCCTCGACGCAGAGCCCGCAACGCACGCAGGCGCCGAGAAACTCTGCTTCATCGAGGGCGGCAGGCGGACGCAGCGCCTGGGCAGGCACAGCTTGTGCCTGCTGGCGTGCCATGCCGCCGAGCCCCACGGCAAGCAGGCCCACACCGCAGGCCCCCTTGGCCATGTCGGCCAGAAACTGGCGACGACTACGGCTCATCTCGCACTCCCCCGCCTTAAGCCTTCATCACCTTGACGGCGCACTTCTTGTAATCGGTCTCTTTCGAGAGCGGATCTGTGGCGTCCAGGGTCAGCTTGTTGACCAGCTGGCTCGCATCAAAGAAGGGCATGAAGACCAGTCCTTTCGGCGGACGGTTGCGACCACGGGTCTCGACACGGGTCTTCACCTCGCCACGGCGGGAGGAGACGATCACCTCTTCACCACGACGCACGCCGCGAGCCTTGGCATCGTCCGGGTGCATGAACAGCACCGCATCCGGGAAGGCGCGATAGAGCTCGGGCACCCGACGGGTCATGGTGCCGGTGTGCCAGTGCTCCAGCACGCGGCCGGTGGAGAGCCACAGGTCGTACTCTTTATCCGGCGACTCGGCGGCGGGCTCGAACGGCAGGGCGAAGATGACCGCCTTGCCATCGGGCTTGCCATAAAAACGTACCCCCTCGCCCGCTTTCACATAGGGGTCAAACCCTTCGCGATAGCGCCACAGGGTCTCTTTGCCATCTACCACCGGCCAGCGCAGACCGCGCGCTTCGTGATACTGATCGAACGGTGCCAGATCGTGACCGTGGCCACGACCGAAGGTGGCGTACTCCTCGAACAACCCCTTCTGGACGTAGAACCCGAAGTGTTCGGCTTCGTCGTTCAGCAGCCCCTTGCTCTGCTCTTTCGGGAACTGGTTGACCTGACCGTTGGCATAGAGCACGTCGAACAGGGTTTTGCCCTTCACTTCCGGCATTTTGGCAATCAGCTCAGCTGGCCACACTTCCTCGACCTTGAAGCGCTTGGAGAACTCCATCAGCTGCCACAAGTCGGACTTGGCCCCTTCCGGCGCTTTCACCTGCTGGTGCCAGAACTGGGTGCGGCGCTCGGCGTTGCCGTAGGCCCCCTCTTTCTCCACCCACATGGCGGTCGGCAGGATGAGGTCCGCAGCCTGGGCAGTGACGGTCGGGTACGGATCGGAGACCACGATGAAGTTGCGCGGGTCGCGATAGCCAGGCAGGCGATCGGTATTCATGTTGGGGCCGGCCTGCATGTTGTTGTTGCACATCACCCAGTAGGCGTTGAGCTTGCCATCTTTGAGCATGCGATCCTGCAGCACGGCGTGGAAACCCACCTTGTCGGGAATGGTCCCTTCCGGCAGTTTCCAGATCTTCTCGGCAATGGCGCGGTGCTTGGGCTCGGTCACCACCATGTCGGCAGGCAGACGGTGGGCAAAGGTACCCACTTCACGCGCGGTGCCACAGGCAGAGGGCTGGCCGGTCAGTGAGAAAGGACCATTACCCGGCTCGGAGATCTTGCCGGTGAGCAGGTGGATGTTGTAGCAGAGGTTGTTGGCCCAGACACCGCGAGTATGCTGGTTGAAACCCATGGTCCAGTAAGAGACCACCTTCTTGCTCGGATCGGCATAGAGCTTGGCCAGTTTTTCCAGCTTCTCTTTGGAGACGCCGGAGAGCTTGGAGACAGACTCCACATCGTAGTCGGCCACGAACTTGGCAAACTCTTCGAAGGTCATCGGAGTGGCATCGCCACTGTCCGGGTTCTTCGCTTTCTGCTGCAGCGGGTTGGTCGGACGCAGACCGTAACCGATGTCGGTGGCACCTTTCTTGAACACGGTGTGCTTGTTGACGAAGTCCCAGTTCACCTTGTCGTTCTGAATGATGTAGTTGGCGACATAGTTGAGGATCGCCAAGTCGGTCTGCGGAGTGAACACCATGCCGTTGTCCGCCAGCTCGAAGCTGCGGTGCTCGAAGGTCGAGAGCACGTGCACCTGCACATCCGGGTTGGAGAGACGACGATCAGACATCCGCGACCAGAGGATGGGGTGCATCTCGGCCATGTTGGAACCCCACAGCACGAACGCATCGGCCTGCTCGATATCGTCGTAGCAGCCCATCGGCTCGTCCATGCCGAAGGTACGCATGAAGCCGACGACCGCAGAGGCCATGCAGTGACGGGCATTGGGGTCAATGTTGTTGGAGCGGAAACCGGCCTTCATCAGCTTGGCGGCGGCGTAACCTTCCCAGACGGTCCATTGGCCGGAGCCGAACATGCCGACAGCGGTCGGCCCCTTCTCTTTCAGGGTCGCCTTGAACTTCTCGGCCATGATGTCGAACGCCTGATCCCAGCTGATGGGGGCGAAGTCGCCATCCTTGTCGAACTGGCCGTTCTTCATCCGCAGCATCGGCTGGGTCAGGCGATCCTGGCCATACATGATTTTGGAGAGGAAGTAACCCTTGATGCAGTTGAGGCCACGGTTGACCGGCGCATCGGGGTCGCCCTGAGTCGCCACGACCCGACCATCCTGAGAGCCCACCAGCACGGAGCAGCCGGTACCGCAGAAGCGGCAGGGAGCCTTATCCCAATGGATGGCAGTCTTGTCGGTACTGGTGATGAGATTGGCTGCCAGCGTGGGGGCACTGACACCGGCCACGGCAGCGGCAGCTGCCACCGCGTTGGCCTTCATAAAGTCGCGTCGACTCAGCTTCATGGCATATCCTCACATTGCTTATCGCGTAATAGTTGTCGAATCTGTCGAACGGGAGCCAACCATCAGCGGCAGAGGGCACGCCAGGCATCCCATCACTCTTTTCAGTGACCGCCCAGTTCATCGAACTGGTGGTAAATCAGGGCGGCAGAGAGCACACCCGGCATCGCCTGTATCGCATCAATGGCCGCCATGATCGGCCGCTGGCTCGGACCTTCCAGGGTCACGACCAGCTTGCCCTCGTCACTGACGGCGTGGATTTCGGCCCCTTCAAGGGCACCAATCTGCTCGGCGAGCTGATGGCGCAAGGGGGGCTGGGTCAGCACCACCAGACTCGATACATGGAACTCCTGATCCATTGTGGCTTCTGTGTCACACGGCTTCTGACTCATTCTGACTCCTGCTTGAGGGTAGGCTGGCTCGCACCACCGGATGGGACGGCTCGCCCGTCGACCTTGATGCTGCCAACCGGACAATCCTGCACACAGGCGCCGCAGCCATTACAGCGATCCGGCTCGACCGTCGGGGTGGGCACGCGCCCCAGCACCGGAATAAAGCGAATGGCATTGGGTTCGCAGCTGTCCTGACAGCGCTGGCAGAACACCTGACCATTGGCCAGACAGTTGGCCTCGATATGGGCCTTATAGTGCCAGGGGGACTCGCTGGTCGGGCGAAACAGCGGCGCCTTGCAGACAGTGACGCACTCGGTGCAGAAGGTGCATTCGCCACGCTGGAAATCGACCACCGGAAAACCGCCCTCGCCATTCACCAGGATCTGCTCCGGACAGGCGGCCAGACAGTCCCCGCAGCGGGTGCAGTCGGCAACAAATGCCGACCAGTTGACTGACCAGGGCAACTGCACCGGCGGTTCGGCGGTTCTCAGCCGCCCCCGGAACAAGCCGCGGCGGGCAAGATCGATCTCATCCGGCATATTGACTCCTGTTCTGGTGAAGATGGGGACAGTGCGAGTCCATGATTGGCATTCTTGATACCAATTATAAGAGTGGGTGTATATTGCGGCCCTGACAAGGTAAGGGATATACCACCAGGGAGATAAACAGGGGGGATTCTTGCGCCAGATCAAAGCCTTGCAGCGCAATAAAAATGGAGGTATCGGTTAAAATACCTCCATGTGAGGATTGCTATTTAATCGTTGGCGATTTTTTGCGGTTATCCGCCGATCGAGGCGAGATGAGGGGTGATGCCGGCATTGCCCTCATGGAGACGATGGGTAGCACTCTTGCCCGCCAGTGCCGCGCGAATGCGCTGTTGCAGCTCATCAGATTGCCCATCTGCGCCGAGCAGATCCCGCAAGTCGATGCCGTTGTCGCCAAACAGGCACAGATGCAGCTTCCCCAGCGAGGAGACCCGCAGCCTGTTGCAACCGGCACAGAAATCCTTGCTGTAGGGCATGATAAGCCCCACCCCACCTTGCGAAGCGGGGTGCATAAAGACCTGCGCCGGACCGTCATCCGTGCCCCGCAACTGCTGCACCCAGCCGCTCTCCAGCAAGCGCTGTTTGATCTGTTCGCCGCTGACATGGTGGTCACGAAACAGGGTATCCATCTCGCCGGTCTGCATCAGCTCGATAAAGCGCAGCTCGATGGGCTTGTGCCTGATCCAGCCCAGAAAGGCATCAAGCTGGTAGTCGTTGAGCCCCTTGAGCAGCACCGCATTGATCTTCACAGATTTGAAACCGGCGGCCAGTGCTGCTTCGATCCCCTCCATCACTTCGGCCAGCTTGTTCTCGCCGGTGATCTGGTGAAACTGGCGCGGGTCGAGACTGTCGACACTGACATTCAGCGCGTTGAGTCCGGCATCAAACCACTCCTGGGCCCGCTCCTTGAGGCGATAGCCGTTGGTGGTCATGGCGACCTTCTCGATACCCGGGGTGGTGGCAATCACCTTGACGATCTCGGTGAAATCGCGGCGCAGGGAGGGCTCGCCCCCCGTGATGCGCACCTTGCGGGTGCCCATGGCGGCAAAACCGCTGACCACGCGGCGGATCTCGTCAATCGAGAGAAAGGGTTGACGCCCCGCTTTGTGACCTTCCGGGGGGCGATAACCATCAGGCAGGCAATAGGTGCAACGGAAATTGCACACATCGGTCACTGACAGACGCAAATAGTAAAAACGACGGGAAAAACCATCTTCAAGTGGCAACATAAACACCTTTCCAAATACGGGAGGCCAGGGCATTTCTTTCCTGACCCTTACAGCTCGAACGTCGGCTGACGGCTGGTTTCCCCCTATCGCTAGGACTTAGGCAAAACCGCTCGGAGTTCATCTAGTTTTTCGATGCTAACACAAGTTGGAGTACACTCCCACGCATCTTGCGGGGTCCTTATCACTATTCAGAGGTGCGCATCAGTATGGGAAAACGGTTCAGGGTCCATTCGGTCAGCAGTGCAATCGGGCGTGCCATGGTGTTGATCCTCTTCATGGCCAGCCTGATCGCGCTGGTCGCCATGGTCACCCTCTTCTACTCGGTACCCGATGCCAAGGCGATCAACCTCTCCGGTTCGCTGCGGATGCAGGCCTACCGGATGGCCTACGAAATCGAGCGGGGCGACAGCGTGCTGGGGCGCCTCTCCCAGTTTGAAGAGACCCTGCACGCCGAAGAGCTGCAGGAGACCCAGCGCTGGATCACGCCTGCCTCCCTGCGTCGCACCTATGGCGAGGTGCTCGGCCAGTGGCAGGTAATGCGCCAGCACATCGAGGATCGCACCCCCAGACGGTACACCGATAACACCGAGCAGTTTGTGGCAGCCATCGACAATTTCGTCAATCAGATGCAGTACCACGTGGAATTCAAGGTGCGGATGCTGGCACTGGCGGAGGGGCTCGGCCTGCTGGCCATCATCACCATCGCCTGGTTCACGGTGCGCTTCACCCGCCAGCAGGTGGTCGCCCCCCTCAACCAGCTGGTCTACTGTGCCCGCCAGATCCAGCGGCAAGATTTCGATCTTCAGCTGCCCGCCCACGGCGAAAATGAGCTGGGGGAGCTGTCGCGCGCCTTCGTCACCATGGCCGACGAGCTGGGTAAGCTCTATCGGGAGCTGGAAAACAAGGTGGAAGAGAAAACCGCCAAGCTGCAACAGGCCAACGACACCCTCTCGTTTCTCTACTCGACCGCCCAGAAGCTGCACGCCGCCCCGCTCAGCACCCGTACCCTCATCAAACTGCTGGACCGCGCCGCCGCCCACCAGCATATCGACCATATCCGGCTGACCCGCTTCGAGCACAACGCCATGCCGGTCTACATCTCGGGGCGCACCGGCTGGCCCGGCGATCTCGATGCGGTCGCCAGCTTCTATCTGCAGATGGATGAGCAGGAGTTCGGCCGCCTCGACATCATCAGCCAGCACCCCATCGATGAGCGGTTGATCAAGAACTTCACCATGCTGCTGGCCCAAGTGCTGCACAAAGACCAGACCCTGCTGCAGCAGCAGCGACTGCTGCTGATGGAGGAGCGGGCGGTGATCGCCCGCGAGCTGCACGACTCGCTGGCGCAGGCCCTCTCCTATCTCAAGATCCAGTCCATCCTGCTCAAGCGCTCTTACGCCAAGGGGCAGCATGACAAGGCGCAGGAGGCGATGCAGCAGATCGACGAGGGGCTTAGCAATGCCTATACCCAGTTGCGCGAACTGCTCGGCACCTTCCGTCTCACCATTGGCGATGCCAATCTGGGGGAAGCGATCCGCGTCATGCTTGATCAACTGCAACCTCAGACCCAGGCCGAAATCCGGTTCCATTACGGACTGGCCGACAACGACCTGGAGGCGGGCCAGCATATCCACATTTTGCAGCTGATCCGTGAGGCAGTGCTCAATGCCATCAAACATGCCAACGCGCAAGTGATTGATGTTAGCTGTGAGACCCTCGCCAGTGGTAACATTGAGGTTCAGATTTCAGATGACGGTGTCGGGATCGGACTCGCCAGCTCGGCGATCAACCATTACGGGTTGAGCATCATGAACGAGCGCGCCAGCAAACTGCACGGTCTGCTGACCATCAATGAGCAGCAACCACAAGGCACCTGCGTGCATCTGACCTTTCCCACCAGTCTAGCGAGAGACGCCTGATGGACGAGATGAAATACACAGTTCTGGTCGTAGATGACCATCCCCTCATGCGCAAAGGGATTGTGCAGTTGCTGGCTCTGGAAGAGAACATGGAGGTGACCGGTGAAGCCTCCAACGGCACAGATGCCGTGGCGCTGGCCAAAGAGTCCGAGCCGGACCTGATCCTGCTCGACCTCAACATGAAGGGGCTCTCCGGCCTCGATACCCTCAAGGCGCTGCGGGCCGAAGAGATCACCTCCCGGGTGGTGATCCTCACCGTCTCCGATGCCCGTCAGGATGTGGTGGCTTTGCTCAAGGCCGGTGCCGACGGCTACCTGCTCAAGGATACCGAGCCTGACCTGCTGCTGGCCCAGCTGGCCGACGTGATGACCGGCAAGCAGATCCTGAGCGAACCGCTGCGCCCCTATCTCGAAAACATCTACGAGCTGGATCACCTGCAGCAGAAGCTGGAAAGCTTAACGCGTCGCGAAATGCAAATCCTGCGCGAAATTGCAAAAGGCCTCTCCAACAAACAGGTCGCCTCGGTACTCCATATCTCCGAGGGAACGGTCAAGGTTCACGTGAAGAGCCTGCTGAAGAAACTCGAGGCGCAAAGCCGCGTGGAAGCGGCTGTCATGTATCTGGAGCAGCGCAACTAAGCGCCCTCAACCTCCCGAAAAGCCACCCTCCGGTGGCTTTTTTCATTCTCTGGCACAGTCGCTGCATTGTCATATTCAGCAACTACTCAATGGAGGATGGAACATGAAACTACAACCTTTGGCACTGTTCCCCTTGCCTTCCCACATACTGCCGGGCGGCAAGCTTCCTCTGCGTCTGTTCGAGCCACGCCACCTGCAGATGCTCAAGGAGTCATTCATCAACGATCAGGGCTTTGGCATCGTGATGGAAGAGTCGACCACCTCGGGACAATCCGGCCGCATTCTGCCGGTGGGCACCCGGGTCAAGGTGACAGACTTCTACACCCTCAATGATGGCCTGCTGGGTGTGACGGTGCTGGGACTGGAGCGCTTCTGTATCCACGAGATGGAAACAGACGAGATGGGCCTGCGCCGGGCCAAGGTGGAGATGCTGCCCAACTGGCCGAGCACCCACTCAGATTTCAACGACAAGCTGCTGGTCAATCGCCTGCGGGAAGTGTTCGAGCAGTATCCGGAGCTTGATGAGCTCTATCCGGACAAGCGCTTTGAAGATGCCGCCTGGCTCTGCCAACGCTGGCTCGAGATATTGCCGATGCCGATTTACGAAAAGCAGATGCTGATTGCCAAACAAAACAGCGAAGCGGCCCGTAAATTTCTGCATCGCTTGATTTCACAATGACAAAAACAGCGTTGCAAAATGCAATTATTCCAACAATGAAAATGTGAAATTCGCATTTTGCGAGTAAGTAGGAACGCAAAACGCCATAACAAGAGAGAGCCGCTGCGCTAAACGGCCAAAATTGAACACAAAAGAGTCTAAAAAAGTTGGCACAGATTTTTCATATAGATTTGTACAACCCGATTTATCCCGTGCTCTCTTCAGTATTTGCTGAAGAACTGGTCAACCCACAAAGTTGACCATTTTTTTTATCCGCGCGTCGGCAACCGCTGACCAAAGTGACGCTGCAAACACTCTCTCAGCCGTGACAAGGTGATCGGTTTGGCGAGAAAGTCATCCATTCCCTGCGCCAGACAGCACGCCTTATCCTCCGCCATCGCATTGGCCGTCAGGGCAACGATTGGCATGGTGCATCCCAACTCACGCAAGCGCCGGGTCGCTTCCAGTCCGTCCATCAGGGGCATCCGCATATCCATCAGGATCAGATCTGGGAGCTGCTCATCCACCTGTGCCAGCGCCTCCAGACCATTGGCTGCCAGCCGTACCTTGCCCACCAGTTTTTGCAGCATCAGCGACACCACCAACTGATTCACCGGGCTGTCCTCCACCACCAGCACATCCAGTGGCAGCAGTGCCGAAGCCCCCTCCTCCCGCTGCGGCTGGCTATGGCAGGGTAGCGCCATGCCGGGCAGTTCGAACCAGAAACAGCTTCCCTTGCCCGGCTCGCTCTTCAGGTGGATCTCACCTCCCATAAGCGTCACCAGACGCTTGCTGATGGCAAGACCGAGACCTGTACCGGAAAAACGCCGGGTGGCCGAGTTGTCGACCTGGGAGAAGGGTTCAAACAGCAGCGCCTGATCCGCATCAGCGATCCCGATCCCGGTGTCGGAGACTGAGATCAGCAGCTTCTCATCCTGCCAACCCAGGTGCAGTGTCACCTGCCCCTGCTCGGTAAATTTGAGAGCGTTGTCCAGCAGATTGCCCATCACCTGTGACAAACGCATCGGATCCCCCTGCAACTCCCGAGGAACCGACTCATCGACCCGATAAACCAGCGCGATCCCCTTGGCGGTCGCGCGAGCTTGCAGCGGCTCGACCAGAGATTGGCAAAGCTGGACGGGTTGCAGGGTCTCGCAGTGAAACACCAGGGTTTGCGACTCGATTTTCGAAAAATCGAGCACGTCGTCGATGATGGTTTGCAGCAATCTGGCCGAGTGGGTGGCATGGCGCAGCAGGCTCTGTTGCTCCGGCGCCAGCTCGGCATGCTGCACCAGATCGAGCATCCCCAACACCGCATTCATGGGCGAACGGATCTCGTGGGTCATCATGGCCAGAAACTGGGACTTGGCACGGTTGGCCGCTTCAGCCTCATCCCGTGCCCGCGCCAGCTCCTCTTCCCGGCGGATCTGGTTGCTGATATCCCGGGCAGTGCCACGATAACCGATAAACTGGCCATCATGGTCAAAGCAGGGCTCGGCGCTCACCTCCATCCAGCAGGGGCCGTGTTGCAGCGCAACCTGCATCCGCACCCCTCGCACCGGCTGGCGCAGCTCCAAAAGCTGCAGGTATTTCTGGGCATCGCAGCTCTGCTTGTTGCAGACGTAGTCATAGAGGGTCGGCCGGGTCGCCTGCGGGGTCATCTCATCCAGATAACCCGGCTCTGAGGCGTAACTAAGGCGATGCTCGGCATCTGTCTCCCAGAACCAGTCCGAAGCCATGGCGGCGAAGCTGCGAAAACGGCGTTCGCTGGCCTGCAACGCTTCGGTTTTTACCGCAACCTGCTCCTGCAAGCGGGCCCGATAGGTGATGTTGACCAGCGCCTGGGCGATGAGCGGACGGCAACGCTCCATGGCGGCCTTGCTGGTGAGATCGAAGGTGCCCGCCCGAGCGTGGCGGCAGATGAGGGTGGCGGTAAAACCGGGGGCCTGCAGCCCGGTCAGCATCACGCTGGCCCAGCCCGGCTCGCTCGCCAGCGGCGCCAGCTCGGGCAGCTGGGCGGGATCGTAAATCACCAGGGTTTCACCCGAGATGGCGCGGGCAAATGCTGGGGTCATGCGCCAACTGCGGGCAGCGCGCATCGGCTCGGTACTGAGGTGGGTACTTCCCTGCTCCCCTTCCCAGGCCACCACATCCGCGTGCTCAAAGCCGATAAAGGGTTTGAGCACCTGGATAAGGCTCTCCAGCACCTGCTCCAGCGTCTTGGCATCGGCGAGGGTGGCAACCCCCCCCAGCAGGGTCTGGGACTCGTGACGATACTTGGCCTCGCGCTCGCGGCAACGCATAAGGTCGACCAGCGTGGTCTGCAATTTGTCGCCGAGGGCTTCCAGTTCACTGTTGCCAATCATCTTGTTGCCTGCTCTGTTATGTTCTGCCGACTCAACGGGTCAGGAAAATCACGCTCGATACCATCAGGTTGCCGTGGGCCAGCTCGCCATTGGGCAGCCGCCCCTGCTCGCCGAAAGTAAAGGGGGTGATAAAGGGGATGTTGCCGAGGCGAGCCTGGCTCTGCTCGACAAATTGGCACAACATATCACCTAGCGCCAAACGGCAACCAGCACAAAAGATGATGAGAGCGCCGATAGGTTGCAATTCCACATCGACCCCATACCCTGGCTCGACGCGCATGGCATTGAGGCTGCGCTGCAACAACCCTTCCTGACTGCTGTACATCAACAGCAGACGCTCCCCTTGCACCACATCGGTAAAGAGCCGCAGCCCGCCCTGTTCGGTCACAGCTTCAGGATGGGAGAGTTTGTAGTAAGGAATGCCATCCAGCGCTCCCACCTGACGAGCCAGCGGGGTGAGCGTGGTCTCCCGCAAAATCGCCCCTACCGGCCAGGGCTGCTCGCGCCCGCACCAGCGGGCATAGACCTCGGCGGCAGGCTGATGATCGATGGTGAGTACCTCCCGCCCGTTGCAGGCGGTGATCTCGCCGCTGAATTCGGCAGGCACATAGCCCGAGTGAAACTGAAAGGCCAGCTGACAATAGGGATAGAGCACCGCCAGACCGATGCCATCCTGAGCCACCGCCTCATCCCAGCAGAGCTGCCAGTCACCGCTGACACTGTTATCAGCCGCGGATCCACCGACCACCGGCACCGAGGCACCGAGTTCGGCCTCGATACCGGCCAGCAACCCCTCTTCCTTGCCGGGACTGGCATGAAACAGGATCAACTGGGGCAGCTCGCCCGGCCGACCACAGTCGCTCATGGCTCGGCGCAGCAACTGCCGCACATCCACCCCGTCACCGCTGGCACCGGCTACCCCGAAGGCCCCTTTCTCGTCATACAGAGCCGCCACCGCCAGCCCATATCCGTCTCGGGCGTGGTGTCCCATCTCGGTCATGACACCACCGCAAGAGCTGCACCCAAGCAGGCGGGTCGTCGGGAACTGGCATTTGAGCGCTTCGCGCAGTATCGCCCCGTCATGGGCTTGGGTAAAATAGAGTAACAGCAGGGAGGGGGCCTGATCGGCATGGTGGCGCAGTTGCGCGCAGATATCTTGGGCCGCCAGCGATGAATTCTGGGCGAGGGAGTGAACGGTCAGAAATTTCAACACCATCTCCTTGTTTTATCGAATGGCAGCCTCAAGCAAAAATCATACCTTTATCAAACAATTATCTCGCTTCGCTTGCTAACATAGCGGTCAACTGAGACCAATGACAGGACGCCCATATGTGGCAAAAAAACATCAATGACTTCGATCGGGTCGTTGCCATCGGTGGTGGCCACGGCATGGGGCGAGTGCTTTCGTCCCTCTCGTTTCTCGGTCAACGGCTCACCGGCATCGTCACCACCACAGATGATGGCGGCTCGACCGGACGCCTGCGCAAGAGTCAGGAGTGCATCGCCTGGGGCGATCTGCGCAACTGCCTGAACCAGCTGGTCACCGATCCCAGCATCGGCAGCCTGTTGTTCGAGTACCGCTTCGCCGGCAAAGGCGAGCTGGCGGGCCACAACCTTGGCAACCTGATGCTGCTGGCGCTCGATAATCTCTGTGTCCGTCCTCTTGATGCTATCAAGCTGATCAGTGACATGCTCAAAATCGAGTCACAATTGCTACCCATGTCTGAATTTCCCACCGATCTCTGCGCCCATATGGAGTGTGGCACCCAGATCCTGGGAGAGGTATCCATCGATCAACTGGCAACCCCCCCCCTCTCCCTCGGCCTGATGCCGGAGGTGCAAGCGACCCGGGAAGCGGTGCTGGCACTGCAGCAGGCGGACATGATCATTCTGGGGCCGGGCAGTTTTCTCACCTCCATCATGCCGCCACTGCTGCTGGCCGAGATCGCCCAGGCCATCAACGAGAGCAGCGCCATGCTGGTTTTCATCTGCAATCTGGTGGCGGAAAACGGCCCTGCCAGCCAGCTGGATCTGATGAGTCAGTGTCGCTGGCTGGAGTCCCGGGTCGGTCAGGGTCGGCTGGATGCCATCCTGGCCCCACAAGGCGCGGGTGATGCGGGGGACTGGCAAGGGCGAGTGATCGAAGCCGAGCTGGGCGAGCTTGAGCTGCCCCATCGGCACGATCGGTTGAAGCTGAAACTGGCGCTGGACCGGATCATCCAGCAACTGCTCAACCAGCGTTAGGCAACGGTCACGGCGCCCCGGCATCCCTGCATGGCGCCGTTACTGATAATCGGCAAGAAACGCGAGCACTTGGGGCAAGGAGGCCTCCAGCAGTTGCAATTGGCGCTCTGCCTCGGCCACATCGGCCTGCTTGCTGGCCATCTCTAGCGCCATCACCTGCTGATAGCTCGGCATGGCGCCGTAGCTGCCACAGGATGATTTCATGCTATGCGCCACCCGAGCCAGCGCCTCCCACTCCCCCTGCTCATAGAGGGGCCTGAGCTGACTCAGCTGCTCGCCCACCTCTTCAATAAAGACTGCGATGACCACAGGCAGCATATCCGGACCGATATCCTCTGCCAGCTGCTGCAACACCTTGCGATCCACCCACTCCATGCGAGGCTCCTCCAAAACGGTATTCAAACAGACCATACTATAGATAGTTTTCGATGTCGTGGCTCACGACCAGGCTGTGATGAAGCACCCGATTGGATGACTCAGGGAATAAAATGGCAAAAAACGTGATCAGTATCGAAATAGCGATGCTAAAACGCCCGTCAAGACAACAACTTGATTGCCAAAAAATTAACAATTGATCAACACTCAATGCCGTCAGAGTGATGATGCTCAGCAACACCTCTCATCCCTTTTGCCTTTTATGGCTGCTGCGAAGAACCAGGGTAGGTATCTACCCTGGTATTTTTTTATCTTGCTCAAGCGCGACCTGGTTGGTCGCCACCCGCTCCCCCATGCGAAACAAATTGAATTCGCCGGGCGCCATTTTGACCCAATTCTCATTGCCGGTCAGCGGACGGGTGGTGATCAGGGTCACCACATCGTTGGGGGTGGTCTCGCTTTGAAAGTCGATCACCACCTCCTCATCCAGCAGGCTCGCCTCGCCAAAGGGCGCACAGCGGGTCAACCAGTGCAGGTTGTTGCTGCAGTAGCTCATCACATACTCCCCGTCCGAGAGCAGCATGTTGAACACCCCGAACGTTCTCAGCTCGTCACACAAGGTGGCGAGATAGCGAAACATGGCGGGAAAGTTGGCCGGACGCTTGGGATATTTTTGCTCTAGCCTGTCGAGCAGCCAGCAGAAGGCGTGCTCGCTGTCGGTATCCCCCACCGGCCGGTGGCGGCCGGTTGGCAGCTTCTTGTAGCCGGTCAGCTGACCGTTGTGGGCGAAGGTCCAGTAACGGCCCCACAGCTCACGGGTAAAGGGGTGGGTATTTTCCAGTGACACGCAGCCACGGTTGGCCTGCCGAATGTGGCTGACCACAGCGCAGCTCTTGATGGGCAGCGCCTGTACCAGTCTGGCGATGGGAGATTGGGCGCTGGGCTCGGGATCCTTGAAGGTGCGAAAGCCCTTCCCCTCGTAGAAGGTGATCCCCCAGCCATCCTTGTGGGGCCCGGTCTTGCCGCCGCGCAGCATCAACCCGGTAAAGCTGAAGCAGATATCGGTCGGCACATTGGCACTCATGCCGAGCAGTTCGCACATATCCGGCAGACTCCTTTCATGATTTGGCTTGTGTCATGTTCGACCAGCACGCTGGTTCGACAGACAGCAGGGGAAGGCGCAATCCCTTCCCCTGTGACTGGCAACAACCGACCGATGGCGAACCATGTTACCGGCGTTGCCCTTGTCTGGTGACGATGGCCTGATTACTTGGCCATCTCTTTTTCGACCAGCTGGATCAGGATGTGGATCACCTTGATGTGCACTTCCTGAATACGGTCGGCATAGCCAAAGTGCGGCACGCGGATCTCGACATCCGCCAGACCTGCCATCTTGCCGCCATCCTTGCCGGTCAGAGCGATCACTTTCATCCCCTTGGCGCGAGCAGCCTCGATGGCTTTCAGGATATTGCCGGAGTTGCCGCTGGTGGAGATACCAAGCAGCACGTCGCCACGGCGGCCAACCGCTTCTACGTAGCGGGAGAAGACATAGTCATAGCCAAAGTCGTTGGAGACGCAGGAGAGGTGGCTCGGATCGGAGATGGCGATACCGGCATAACCCGGGCGGTTCTCGCGGTAACGACCGGTCAGCTCTTCGGCGAAGTGCATGGCGTCACAGTGGGAGCCACCGTTGCCACAGGAGAGTACCTTGCCCTCTTCCTTGAAAGAGCCGGCCAGCAGTTTGGCGGCCGCTTCGATGTTTTTCAGGTTCTGCTCATCAGCCAGGAAGGCCTGCAGCACGCTGGCAGCTTCGGTCAGTTCATTGCGGATCAATTCTTGGTACATGATGTCTCTTCCACTGTTTTTAGTGTGCGTGTAGATCCCGGCTATTCTCGCACAAGCGAATCGCACAGTCGCCCCCCTGCGAGCCACAGCGCTGGCGGCGCGTGAGCGTTATGGGGATCACAGAGAGAAGGTAATGAAGATGTAAACAGCTTGATAACTTTGTGCGTATGAATTACAACAGGGGCCATATCCAACAGGTCAGACCTCTGGATCAGTTACGCCACGTTGGCAACCTAACCACGCAAGGAGCAAGCAATGACGACGACCCTCACTCTGCTCGGGGTGATCCTGGTTATCGGAGCCATGGCCTATCGCCGGGCATCCCTGTTCATCTCCACCCTGGTCACCGGCGCCGCCCTGGTGCTTGGCGCCATCTATGGTCATGTGCCCTTGCTGGTATGGGCGATGTTCGCGGTGATCGCCATCCCGTTCAATCTGGTGGAATTTCGCCGCAATCAAATAACCAAGCCGCTGTTCAAGATCTACAAATCGATCATGCCGGAGATGTCCCGCACCGAGAAAGAGGCTATCGAAGCGGGCACCACCTGGTGGGAAGCCGATCTGTTCGCGGGCAACCCGAACTGGAAAAAGCTGCACGCCATCCCGGTCAGCACCCTCTCTGCCGAAGAGCAGGCCTTTATGGATGGTCCGGTCGAGGAAGTGTGCCGCATGGTGAGCGACTGGGAAGTGACCCACGAGCGCGCGGATCTCTCCCCCGAGGTGTGGCAATACCTGAAGGACAACAAGTTCTTCGCCATGATCATCAAGAAGAAATATGGCGGTCTGGAGTTCTCGGCCTACGCCCAGTCCTGTGTCCTGCAAAAGCTGTGCGGTGCCAGCGCCGTGCTCGCCTCCACCGTCGGCGTGCCCAACTCACTGGGCCCGGGCGAACTGCTGCAGCACTATGGCACTGACGAGCAGAAAGATTACTACCTGCCCCGTCTGGCGGTAGGTAAAGAGATCCCCTGCTTCGCCCTGACCAGCCCGGAGGCAGGTTCGGACGCCGGCTCCATCCCCGACTTCGGTGTCGTCTGCAAGGGCGAGTGGGAAGGAAAAGAAGTGCTCGGCATGCGCCTCACCTGGAACAAGCGCTACATCACCCTTGCCCCTATCGCCACCGTCCTGGGTCTCGCCTTCAAACTGCGTGACCCCGAGCACCTGCTGGGTGATGAGGAAGAGCTCGGCATCACCTGCGCGCTGATCCCTACTCACATCAAGGGTGTCGGCATCGGCCGTCGCCACTTCCCGCTCAACGTGCCGTTCCAGAACGGTCCGACCCAGGGCAAGGATGTGTTCGTCCCGCTCGATTTCATCATCGGCGGCCCGGCCATGGCCGGTCAGGGCTGGCGCATGTTGGTCGAGTGTCTGTCGGTCGGTCGTGGCATCACCCTGCCCTCCAACAGTACCGGTGGTGTCAAGATGCTGGCCCTGGCGAGCGGCGCCTACAGCCGCATCCGTCGTCAGTTCAAGCTGCCAATCGGCAAGATGGAAGGGATTGAAGAGCCGCTGGCCCGCATCGGCGGCAACGCCTACATCATGGGCGCCGCAGCCAACCTGACCGTGACCGGTATCGACCTTGGCGAGAAGCCCTCGGTCATCTCCGCCATCGTCAAATACCACCTCACCGACCGCGCCCAGAAGTGCATCATCGATGCCATGGACATCCACGGCGGTAAGGCCATCTGCATGGGCCCCAACAACTATCTGGCTCGTGGCTATCAGGGTGCCCCCATCGCCGTGACGGTGGAAGGGGCAAACATCCTGACTCGCAGCATGATCATCTACGGTCAGGGCGCCATCCGCTGCCATCCGTACGTGTTGCCGGAGATGCTGGCGGCCAGCCACCCGGATCAGGAGCAAGCCCTCAAGGACTTCGACAAAGCGGTATTCAGCCACGTCGGTTTTGCCATCAGCAACATGGTACGCAGCTTCTGGCTGGGTGTGACCGGCGCCCGTTTTGCCGCAGCACCCTATGGCGACCAGACCAAAGGTTACTACCAGAAGCTCTCCCGCCTCTCTGCCAACCTGGCCTTCCTGTCAGACATGGCGATGGGCACCCTGGGTGGTGAGCTCAAGCGCAAGGAGCGGGTCTCTGCCCGCCTTGGCGACGTGCTGAGCCAGCTCTATCTGGCCTCCAGCGCCCTCAAGCGCTATCAGGACGAGGGACGCCAACAGGCCGACCTGCCGCTGCTGCACTGGGCACTGCAAGATGCCCTGTTCAAGGCCCAAGAGGCGATCGACGAGCTGCTGCGCAACTTCCCGAACCGCTGGATTGGCCTTGCCCTGCGCGCCGTGGTGTTGCCGCTGGGTCGCGACATGAAGCGTCCGAGTGACAAACTGGACAACCAGGTTGCCCGCCTGCTGCAAACTCCGAGCGAAACCCGCAGCCGCCTGGCCAAGGGCCAGTACCTGACCCGCGAAGAGGGTAACCCCTTCGGTCTGTTGGAGCAGGCGCTCGATGACGTGCTGGCTGCCGAGCCGCTGTTTGACAAGGTGTGCAAGGCTGACGGCGTCAAGCGCCCCTTCCTGGCACTGGACAAGGTGGCCGACATCGGCCTCGCGGCTGGCGTGCTGAGCCAGAGCGAAGCGGAGCTGCTGCGCCGCGCCGAAGTGAGTCGCCTGCGTACCATCAACGTCGATGACTTTGACCCCATCGATCTGGTGGCCAACAAGAAGCTGTTTGAAGCCTCTGCTTACCATCGCGCCGCCTGATATCAAGGCATTCTGACAACGCCTCCCTTGTGGAGGCGTTTTTTATTTCATGGCTGCAACAGCTTGGCCAGCTCCCCCGACCAGCGCCCTTCCCCGTGTCCTCGCCCGCAAAACAGTGCACAATAGCCGGCAAACCGAATCACAAAGGAAGCCAGGATGACCCTTGAGCACCTGATCCAGTGGCGCCGCGACCTGCACCGCCTGCCGGAAGCGGCCTGGAAAGAGTTTCGTACCACCAGCCTGATTGCCCACCATCTGAATGAACTCGGCTATCACATCGTGCTTGGCGACAAGCTGCTGGCCAGCAATCTGATGATGGGGCGCGATGTCGATGTGGCCGCCGAGAAGGCCCGCGCCCGCCGTCAGGGAGCCCATCCCGACTGGCTGGAGCGCATTGGCGACGTGACCGGGCTGATGGGAGAGCTGGATACCGGCCGCCCCGGCCCGACTCTGGCCTTTCGCTTCGACATCGATGCCGTGGAGGTGGAGGAGTCTGCCGCCGAGCAGCACCTGCCGCAGCAGGAGGGCTTTGCTTCCCACAACAAGGGGTGGATGCACGCCTGCGCCCACGATGGCCATACCGCCATCGGTCTGGGGCTGGCCAGCCGCCTGATGGCGATGAAAGAGGAGCTGTGCGGGCGCATCAAGCTCTTCTTCCAACCCGCTGAAGAGGGGTGCCGCGG
Source organism: Aeromonas sp. DNP9 (assembly GCF_001728955.1). NCBI lineage: Bacteria > Pseudomonadati > Pseudomonadota > Gammaproteobacteria > Aeromonadales > Aeromonadaceae > Aeromonas > Aeromonas sp. DNP9. The sequence continues at coordinate 128,374 of NZ_LYSQ01000015.1, forward strand.
TGGCAAGGCGCTAGCCGCAGGTGGGGCCCTCGATGATGTGGATGCCCTGCTTTCGCTCCATATCGGCATTCACGCCGGCAGCGGCGAGCTGGTGATCAACCCCACCGAGTTCCTCTGTTCAACCAAGTTCGACGTCCACTTTATGGGCACCGCCGCCCATGCCGGGCTCGAGCCCAATGCCGGCAGCAATGCGCTGGCTGCCGCCTGCATGGCTACCACCGCCATGCTTGGCATTCCGCGCCACCGCGACGGCATGACCCGCATCAACATCGGCCAGCTCCACGCCGGCAGCGGGCGCAACGTCATCCCCGACCATGCCGAACTGCACGGTGAAACCCGCGGCGCCGACAGCGCCCTCAACGACTACATGTTCAGCCAGGTGCAACGCATCGTCGAAGGCACTGCCCTTGCCCACGGCGTCACCTACCGCATCATCAAGCAGGGTGAGGCCATCGCGCTCGACAACAGCCCGGCACTGCAGGCCGAGCTGGCGGCGCTGGCTCGCAAGCAGGGGCTCGCCACCATCCAGACTCGCCGCTTTGGCGCCAGCGAAGATGCCGGTTTTCTGATGGAGCGGGTGCAAAAGCAGGGGGGCGAAGCGGCTTACCTCATTCTGGGGGCCGATCTGGCGGCACCACACCATCACAACGAATTCGATTTCGATGAGCGGGTTATGCAAAGCGGGGTCGAGCTGCTGGCCGCCTGGGCACGCGCCCGGCTGGGTGTGGCAGAAGCAGCCCTCTCTTGATATCCCCTCGGCCAGCTCACCGGCTAACGGGATCAAAAAAGGCGCCTCGGCGCCTTTTTTCTGCAAGAAAAACTTGAGAGCTACTCGCGGTGCTTGCGATGCACATCGGGGCGACCACCGGTCACGCTATCGGCTCTCCCCTCTTCTTTGGCCTTATCGGCCCGCTTTTTGCGCATCTCGCGGGGATCTGCGATGAGCGGGCGGTAGATCTCGATACGATCCCCGTCGTGCAGCGGTTCGCTCCCTTTCACCGGTCGGCTGTAGATGCCGAATTTGTTGACCGCCAGATCGATCTCGGGGTGTTTTTGTACGATGCCGGACTGCTCGATGGCCGCCTGCACGCAGGTCTCGGGCGCCACCCGCAGGGCAATCACCGTCTGCTGCTGCGGCAAGGCATAGACAACCTCGATGTTGAGCTGGTCAGACACCGTATACCTCCTTCGCCCGGTTGGAGAAGGCGGAGACCATGGAGCTCACCAGATCGCGGAACACCTGACCAAAGGCCACCTCGATAAGCTTGGAGGTAAACTCGAAATCGAGATCAAACTCCACCTTGCAGGCATCCACATCGAGCGGGGTAAAGGTCCACCAGCCCGCCAGCTTGCGGAACGGGCCATCCACCAGCTCCATCCTGATTTGGCGGTTCACATCCAGCTGATTGCGGGTAGTAAAGGTCTTGGCAATCCCCGCCTTGGCCACATCGACCGACGCCATCATGTAGTCATCGCCAGCCTCGTGGACACGGCTGCCGACACAGCCGGGCAAAAACTGCGGATAGGCATCCACATCGTTAACCAACTTGAACATCTGTTCTGCACTGAACATCACCAGGGCACTGCGCGTAATTCGGGGCATGGCTTTTCCTCATCCAATCGGCGCGATTTTATCACCATGTTTGGGGTTGTGGAGGCAAAACCTCAGCCAAACCGCTCAGAAAGCCACCACTTGACCTGCTGTGCGTTTTACAGCCGCCCCTGTCTACGTATAATACGAGCCTCCTAGTCATTGCCGGAAATCGCCCGTCATGAGCAAAAAAAACAGTAAAAACAAAGCCGGGTCCAGCACCATTGCACTCAACAGAACCGCGCGCCACGAATACTTCATCGAAGAGAAGATCGAAGCGGGTCTGTCCCTGCAAGGGTGGGAAGTAAAATCCCTGCGGGCGGGCAAGGCCAACATCAGCGAAGCCTATGTCATCTTCCGCGATGGCGAGGCCTATCTGTTCGGCTCCAGCTTCCTGCCACTGCAAGCGGCCTCCAGCCATGTGGTATGTGACCCGACCCGCACCCGCAAACTGCTGCTGAGCCGTCGTGAACTCGACAAGCTCGAAAGCCTGATTGCCCGTCAGGGCTACACCATAGTTCCCCTCGCCCTCTACTGGAAACAGTGCTGGGTCAAGGTCGAGATCGGCCTGGTGAAGGGCAAGAAAGAGCACGACAAGCGCGAAGATACCAAGGCCCGCGAATGGGATCGGGAAAAAGCCCGCATCATGAAGAACAAGCATCGCGGCTAACCCGCTACTGGCAGGATCTGGACGCCAGTTCACCTTCCCCCAGCGCAGCTGGCTCTTCAAGCTCAGCTGCGTACAATAAATCGGCAAACAGACTGGCTGCCAGAGGGAATGGGTATCAACGCCTTGCTATGACAGCATTTTTGCGTACAATCGCAATTAACAACTTGGGGCTGATTCTGGATTCGACAAGATTCACGAAACCCAAGGTGCATGCCGAGGTGCGGTAGGCCTCGTTAATAAACCGCAAAAAAATAGTCGCAAACGACGAAAACTACGCACTAGCAGCTTAATAACCTGCATAGAGCCCTTCTACCCTAGCTTGCCTGTGTCCTAGGGAATCGGAAGGTCATCCTTCACAGGATCGTGTGGAAGTCCTGCTCGGGGCGGAAGCATTAAAACCAATCGAGCTAGTCAATTCGTGGCGTGTCTCTCCGCAGCGGGTTGGCGAATGTAAAGAGTGACTAAGCATGTAGTGCCAAGGATGTAGTAATTTTGGA